>JAEYWQ010000230.1 GCA_023428885.1 Bacillota bacterium | reverse complement strand
GGCTAGGACTGACTCTACTACTTGCTTAGCCTCCTCAGGTTTCATACGCTCTGGGAATAATTTTCCTTTGATATTTCTTGCTAAACGAATGCGACTTGATAGAATAACATCGCTATCCTTGCTTTGTTGTTCATACCATCTTTGCATCCTGATCCACCGCACCTTTCTTCAGCTCTTTCATTCGGTCACGTAGTTTCGCAGCTTCTTCATATTCCTCTTGTTCTACTGCCTGCTGTAACTGAATGGATAGTTTCTCAAGTTCTGGCAGCTGATTTACTAATCGTTTTGCTTCACTTATATAGCCCTCTGGTTTTTTACCAGTATGCACATCGGCTCCATGAATGCTTCTTAAATTCTTATTCAATACTTTACCAAAATTCTGATAACAATTTGGGCAACCAAACTTACCGACTTTTAGGAATTCCTCATAAGTAAGTCCACAAGTCTTACAAGAGCTTACTTCCGTATTCGCTTCCACTTGTTCTGCTTTATTTAAGTTTCCAAGTAATCCGAATAACATTCCACCCAAGGAAACCTCTTGATTGGATAATGCGCTGATAGCTTTAAACGTGCTATGTTCCGTAGCGCAATCTTCACATAAATGCTGTTCTGTTTTTTTACCATTAATAATCTCTGTATAATAAATCTTAGCATCCTTTTTCTTACATACATCACATAACATAATCGTCCTCCTATCTGGAATCAAAGGAAAATTCACAAATGATATCATCCATAATGGCATGAATTTCTTCGCAGCTAATATTCTTACAGATAGCTTCAGCTAAGACTAATCGCATCTGAAGTTTAAGCATCTCAATTGCGCGAATCTTGTCATAATCCAAGGCAACGACTGCACCTCTTCTACGATCTAGTTTAACATAACCCTCTTGTTTTAGTATAGTATAAGCCTTATTCACTGTATGCATATTAATACCAATATTCTCAGCTAATTCTCGTACTGAAGGCAAGTTGTCGCCTTCTCGAATCTCTGCTGTAGCAATACCAAGAACAATTTGATTTCTAAGTTGTATATAAATAGCCTCATTACTATTAAAATCTATTGTTACCAGCACGAGATACACCTCCGTATCTTAAAAACACTTATCAACAAGTGCCTTTACGTTATATTTGTTATATGAGTAGTATAACAATCCATAGTAAGTTCGTCAAGTGTAATATAGTAGAACAAAGTGTCTGCATGCAGACACTTTCGCGCCCGAGCGGGTTGCGTAGCAACACATTCTCCTCCGCGAGGTGCGCATTTTAGCACGTAGTGCCTTTTAATGCATAGGAAATTCATTGAAAATTCCTATGCATTAATAAAAAAATGACCTTATATCATAGTATAATAGAAAATGAAATGAAAAATCTCATTTTTCTATATGCTTATGATATAAGGTCCGCTTAATTTATTAATTGTTTTGATTTATACTAATCCCATACTATAAATCATCGTCTGTATGATATTTCGTTCTAATGAATAAGGAAATCAATCCAATGAGTAAAAGCACACTCACTCCTACTAAGATATATACTAACAAGTTTTTCTGACCCAATTGATTTTCATATTCCTTCTTTTGCTTTTGTAATTCAAACTCTAAATCATCTGTATGTTCTTGAACTATGACCCGGTCACCGGTATAACGTTGAATCGTCTTTTCGAACCGATCATAGCGATATAAACCAGTTTGACCATACTGATTTTGAAGGACAAGTAAAAGATAATCATCTTCCACCTTTCCTTCTAACTGATAAACAGGAACAGTGTAGCCATCGATTTTAATACTGGTCTTAGTATATCCTTCAGGTATGGTAATTCCTTCTTCAGAGGCTGCAACTGTATATGCATAATTTCCACTGATGAAGGTGGATCCCCCTACTAGCTTTGCATGTATGGTATATTCCTCTCCTATATCTTGGTTATCAGTGGAAGGAGCATCCACATCTTCTTTTACGACCTGGATTATATACTCTTTTTTAGAACCATTTTCCGCAGAAACGATCACTTTAACACGGTTATTACCAAGCTTTAAGTTTTTATTTCCTTCAATTTCTACAATCGCATTTGGGTCTTGGGTTTCTGCACTGATTACAAGGCTTGTAATTGTAGAATCCACAATGGCACTATATTCGAATACTTCAGGATCGAAGGATGGTGTGAGTGTGGACGGACTAATTTTTAGAGAAGATAGTTTAGCATTATCTGAAGCAGTCTTTGGTGCTGTAATCTGAATGACCTTAGATGTACTGGAAACCGACATCGGATCTAAGGTGTCAAAATCATAAGCTACTGGTGCACCGATTAAGCTCAATTCACAATTCCCCAGCGAAACAGCTTCAAAAGTCATGACATAACTTCTGTTATCCCAAGAACCTTCTTCCACTGTATCTTGAATGCGGAGCATCCCATCTCCACCTGCTATACAGGAGGGACCTGACAAATACTCAATAACCGTGGAATCGTAAGAGATATTTCCTTCAAAGTCTCCTAAATAGGTATCAGTATCGATGTTCAATGAGATGGTGAATTGATCTCCTACTACAATATTAGGTTCAGAGACTTCAAACCAGACCGAAGCACTGGCGGCAAACGCTTTCGTAACTCCAACCATACTTGTTACATATGCAATAATAATAAGAAAAACTCCAATAAGGACTTTATTCTTTGCTTTTCTCATAATTCCCATCTTTTTAACCTTTCTGTTAATTTCACAATATTGCGACCTTATGGTTACAAAGCTGTCTCATAATTATGAGACAGCTTTATTTTACCCTTCTCTGACTACAGTAAATTTATATTGACGTAAATCTCCATTTTGTGCAGTTACAAAAATCACAAATTCATTCAGACCAACATTAACTGGATATGTTCCCGTTCCACTTACAACCGCCTTCGTACTAACGCTACTTGCATTAATTGTAATGGAGCTTTGTGAATTATCAAGAACAATTGTAAATTCATTCGTTGTTAAGATATTAAATGTCGGTGTTAAGTTAATTGCATTTCCATTAGCATCTGTAACCGTCAATGTCTTTAGATAATTATTCGGATTATATTGTGTTGTTGGTGCAGGGCAAGGAGTGGAAGGCATATTCAGATAAACTGGAATTGAGAATACAATTGGCAGCTCACCTAAATTGCTATAACCTGCATATACCTTCTTACCTTCTGCATATGGTGCCTCCACATTGGCCATATACTGATGGGAATAGGTTGATGTAGAGGTAACATTAAACTTCTGTAGATAAATCGTATCCTGTCCACGATTTATGTAGGTGCTACCAATAATATAGGAACCACCAACGATGGAACGATAACGGTTCGTCCAAGGAATCAAAGCATTCATATTCGTACTTGCACTGGTTCCACCATCCCTTGCATATTTTAATCCATTGGCAATAGCACCTCCGGCTACGGTTGAATGATACGCTCCAATATTGAAGAAATTATACAGCCCTTCTAGTCCTGCTACCTTTCCTGAAACGGAGTTACTAAAGCTGCTAGTCCCTGTCACTACCTCTTGCTTCACACGAGATGCCAAGTGATATGGACTTACACCAGAATAACGAGCTGCTTCTAAGAAGGTCTGACCATAGGTGATTGTCTTCGTGCTACCATCAGTATCTGTATAGGAATAGGAGGTCTGATACATTGGAGTATTCTTTAAAATATTCTCTATACCAGAAAGATTCTGATAACTTTCTTTATACTTTAGCAACTCAAATTGGAAGATTCCATTTACTGTTAAGAAGTTTCTAGGATCCATATAGTAAGCTACGGCTGCTTTAGAAGCAGTAACCCAGGTGGATCCATCATACACAATAAAGCTGTCTGTCTTCCAGTTATATGCTCCTGTATCAAGGGATTTCCACTCGATTCCCTTGGAGTTTGGTATTAAGTTTTTACCTGCAATACTCTCATTTAAAATTACCGTATCCCAGTTGAGACCAGTATGAAAAGCTTCAAACTGCCAATTTGGATATTGCTGATGTAATGATCGTAGAAGAACTTTATAACTTTCTGGGAATCCTTGAATTGCTAAGGAAGTTTCAAAGTCAACGCTAGATGGAGCTTGCGTAGGCATAGGGCTTGGTGTCACGGTAATCGGACCACTACCTCCATCTACGATGGTGCTAGCATCAATCTTTACATAGGAACTGTTGACAAAACCTGTATAAGTACCTTCCCCATATGCGAAGTTAATTGCGTACCATACAATTTGGTCTTCATAGAATTCACCCTGTACTGTTACTGCTATATCTGAAATTAATATAATTGGATAATCATTGGAATTCTTAACAAAGCCACTGCTTAGCTTTGGCTGTTCCTTCACACCTAGTCCTGAAGTATTGATGATCACTCCTTGAGCAGTGAATAGCTTCGAGGCAGGTGTTGGTGTAACACTTGTAGTAGGGCTCACTGTTGGGCTTGGTGTGGCACTCGGTGTCCCCGTTACGTTAGGTGTAGGACCTGCAGTCGGTGTTTTTGTCGGTGCTTGTGTTGGTGTATCAGTTGGAGCTACCGTTGGTGTTGGAGCTACGGTTGGTGTTGGTGCAACCGTTGGTGTTGCTATAACATCCTTGGTTTTTCCAATCAAGATCAAGTCAGTTGATTTTACATAGCCATAATATACAACGCCACTCTTTTGATAGCTGATGCGAAACCACTTGACACCACTATCCGTCTTCTCAACAGAAACCCATACGTAGGTTCCTTGCGTTCTTTTGATTACTTCACCCGTTGATATGGTCACGTTTTTCGCTTTCTCCGAAGCTGTCGCTTTATATGTTATGCTCTTAGGTTTAACCTTCGCATAGAAACCAGTTCCTACCTTAATAGAAACATAATTACTATGTACGTATCCAGTAATTGTCTTACCATTATACTTGGTACGAACTTGGTACCATTTGTCCTGACCATCATATTTTTCAGTTAAGATTGTAACACTTGCACCCTTTACTAAGGTGGCAACTTTAGCTTTGCTGGTCGAAGCATCTTTACGAACATTTAAAGTTGACGCGGTAACTGTACCTGTTAGATTTATCAGATGAGTCATCTGAATCGGTGCTTGCGTTGGCGCAACAGTTGGTGTAGGAGTTGCTGGTGCTTGTGTTGGCGTTGGCGTAACCGTAGTCGTTACCTTCGTACCTAATAAAGCTATGGATTCTGCTGGTACATACCCATTATATACTACATTATTTATAGTGACTTTCACATAGAACCACTTTGTCTGATTTATGGTACTCTCAGAGATCACCCAGACCAAGCGGTCTTTAACTAAGGTCGTTAGAACTGTTTTGTTCGCTCCCGCTTCCTTTTGAACTGATAGCTTCTCTGTGGAGACTTTTGCATAAAAACCACTACTTCCATCTAATTTCACATAGAGAGCAAGCAAATATCCTGTAACTTCCTCTCCTTGTATTGTTGTTTTCACCTGATACCATCGATCAGTGTTATTATACTCAACTCCTGTGATAGTAACCTTAGTGTTTAAGGTTAAGGTTCCAAGCTTATCAAAGTTAGTCCCAGCACCGCTTCGAAGATTTAATTCCATTGCTGTGATAACAGCAGCTGCATTTAGTTCGTATTGTGTAGTTTGAGTTGCTGGCTCTGTATTAATTATTTCCTTTGTATCCTTGATATATGTGCTGATCGCATATCCAACAAATTCTTTTCCTGAAAATGTACCGCTGATTTTATACCAATCACCCTCTGTAGCAAGAATAACCACTTCTTGATTTGGTTTTAAGGTAACTGCTACATCATCAACTAATAATTTATCATAGTTTGTACCAGGGCCTGTCCGTACATTCAATGAGGAGCTTGCAATGCATATTCCTTTCGTCGCCGCATATACTGCCTTGGGGTAATTTAAAAACACGCTTGGTAACATCATACTAATGCATAGAATAATAACAATAGCTCTTTTATATTTAAGTTCTAATTTCATCAAACAACCTCTCTTTTATCTGATCTTTTCTGCTAATACGTCATCATAATTGTTTTTCCGACACTATTATATATAATTCTATGATATCTACGAGTTATGGCACTTATGTGGCAAAGAAAACTATCAAAGGAATAAAAAACTAGGAGTACAAAGCCATACTCCTAGTTTTCATAGATATTATTTCATGTCAGTCTTCAATTGCCTTTCCAATATCATTGCGTTTATATTTATTGTCATAAGTAATCCATTCGGTCGCTTCATAAGCTTTCTTTCTGGCTTCTTTAAGATCCTTTCCTGTGGCAGTTACACCAAGAACACGGCCTCCATTGGTTACAATACCATCTTCCGTAAGCTTCGTACCTGCATGGAATACAAAGTAATCTGATTTTCCAACAAAGCGCTCAAGTCCCTGAATCACATATCCTTTTTCATAGTTTTCTGGATATCCATCTGACGCAAGCACAACACACACTGCTGCATTGTCTTCAAATTCTAAGGCGATATCAGCTAATCTCCCATCAACACAAGCTTCCATAAGCTCAATGATATCATTTTTCATACGAGGTAATACAACCTGGGTTTCTGGATCACCAAAACGTGCATTATACTCTAACACCCTTGGTCCCTTTGGCGTAAGCATAAGTCCACAGAATAAGATACCAACAAACTCTCTGCCCTCTGCCTTCATGGCATCTAAGGTCTTTTGATAAATATGAGTATTGCAGAATTCTTCTACTTCCTTTGTATAAAAAGGGCTTGGAGAGAAAGTTCCCATACCACCAGTGTTCAAGCCCTGATCATTGTCCTTAGCCCTCTTATGGTCTTGTGCACTGGTCATAGGTGTGATGGTGCTGCCATCACAGAATGCAAGCACAGAAACTTCACGTCCGGTCATAAACTCCTCAACTACCAATCGATCTCCTGCGGATCCAAACTGTTTGTCCATCATGATTGCTTTGACACCTTCATGAGCTTCTGCTAAGGTATTGCAAATCAATACCCCTTTACCAAGTGCTAAACCATCTGCTTTTAACACAATCGGAAAATCAACTGTCTGCAAATAGGCAATCGCAGCCTCAGCTTGATCAAAGGTCTCATAAGCTGCTGTTGGAATCTTATATTTTTTCATTAAATCCTTAGAAAATGCTTTCGAACCTTCAATGATAGCTGCATTCTTACGCGGTCCAAATACTCTTAAGCCTTTTTCTTCAAAAGCATCTACAATACCTGCTACCAAGGGATCGTCTGGTCCAATAATAGTGAAATCGATCTCATTGCTTAGTGCAAACTCCGTCAATCGATCAAATTCCATCACAGAAATCGGAACACACTTGGCAATACTTTCAACCCCAGCATTCCCAGGAGCGCAGTATATCTGATCTACTTTTTTACTCTTAGCAACGGCCAAAGCAATAGCATGCTCTCTTCCGCCAGCTCCAACGATTAGAACCTTCATTACAACCTCCATTTATATCATCGATAAGGATTCCGTACTCGATGCACCTTTAAAATCACCATACTACTGTGGTATTGCCCTTAATCTCAATCCTCTTGTTAGCAATTGCATCAATTGCCTGAGGAAGGATCAACCATTCTGCTTCCTCCATGACACGCCTTTGTAGAATCTCAGGTGTATCCGTCGGCTTTACACTAACTGCCTTTTGAAGAATAATTGGTCCAGTGTCTGTTCCTTCATCTACAAAATGTACCGTAGCACCCGTTACTTTACTCCCCCGAGCAAGGACTGCCTCGTGAACTTTAAGTCCATAAAACCCAGCCCCACAAAAGGATGGAATTAAAGAAGGATGGACATTGATTATCTTGTTTGGATATTTCTTAACCAGGATCTCAGGTAGTATCACAAGGAAGCCAGCAAGTACAATTAAATCTGGAGCAAAATCATCAATTGCTGCCAGTAGAGCTTCATTAAAATCTTCACGTTTCTCAAAATCCTTAGGGGATACACAAAGTGATCTAATACCACAGTCCTTAGCACGCGTTAATGCATAAGCGTCTTTCTTATTACTAATAACACCAACAATCTGAGTATTGGTAATCCGCCCAAGCTGTATACTATCAATAATTGCTTGTAGATTTGTTCCGCCACCAGATACCAAGACAACGATTTTTAACATAAGCTAATGCCTTTCTCACCCTTTTGAATTTCACCAACAATGTATGGGGTTTCTCCAGCTTCCTTAATGGCTGCCATTGCACGATCAACATCAGCAGGGTCAACAGCGATCATCATACCAAGACCCATATTATACGTATTGTACATCATCTGCTCATCGATATTGCCATCCTTTGAGAGCATATGGAAGATTGCTGGAACCTCATAGGAGTTCTTATGAACTACTGCACGAACACCATCTCTTAACATTCTTGGTATATTCTCATAGAAGCCACCACCGGTAATATGACTACAAGCTTTTACAGTGATATTCTTTTCTTTCAAGGCTGAAAGAGCCTTTACATAAATCTTAGTAGGAGTTAATAGGGTCTCACCTAAGGTTTTACCTAAGCTTTCATAATAGGTATCCAAGCTCTCTCTTGTCATGGTAAACACTTTACGAACTAGGGAGTAACCATTGGAATGAATCCCTGAAGAAGCGATACCGATTAATACGTCCTTCTCCATTAAGTTTTCACCTGTAATTAATTTCTTACGATCTACGATACCAACTGCAAATCCCGCTAAATCATATTCATCCACAGGATAAAAGCCTGGCATCTCCGCTGTCTCTCCACCAATCAAGGCTGCATTCGACATAATACAACCAGAAGCAACACCGCTAACAATAGTAGCAATCCTCTCTGGATCATTTTTTCCGCAAGCGATATAATCGAGGAAGAATAATGGTTCGCCACCGGCACAAGCAATATCATTCACGCACATAGCAACACAATCGATTCCAATGGTATCATGTTTATCTAGAAGAAAGGCAAGCTTTAGCTTAGTTCCAACACCATCGGTACCAGATACTAAGGTTGGCTCCTCCATATTCTTAAAAGCAGCCATGGAAAAGGCCCCAGAGAATCCGCCAATACCTGTTAACACTTCACTTCTCATCGTTCCCTGAATATGCTTCTTCATTAACTCCACTGCTTTGTAACCAGCTTCAATGTCAACTCCTGCTTTCTTATAATCCATGACGCCCTCCTAAAATATATGATTCACTGACTTTATTCTACTAATTCCTTAGATAATTCCCTAGCTTATTCCTTAACTCATTCTTAGCTAATCCACAAGCTTATTTCTACTAATTCACTGATTGTATTCTATCATAACTTATACTCTTTGTCGTCGTTTTTTGATTTAACAATTTCTTATTCGATTTATTACTCATGCTAATATAAAAACGATTTACCAATTCATAGGGAATCCTCCGGATTTCCTATGAATGTTAGGGTGTAATAAGCCCTTTCTAGTATGTTTCTCCGGCAATTTGCATCAAGCCAAAAGAACGAATGCGCCTATGGAAATATATTAGATGTTCTTTTATCTTATAATTTATGTTATATCCTAAAACAGATCTGTTTGAGCGCAGCGAGTTATCTGTTTTAGGATATGTTAACGTAAATTATAAGATAATTAGAACATTTTATATATTGAAATCGAAGCATGAGTCTTTTGGCTTGATGCAAATTGCCATTACCACAGCATAAAAAGGGCTTTTTACACCCTAACCCCTGAATAGCCAAAAACAGGTTGCCCCATAAGGGCAACCTGTTTTTGCTATCTCATATACTCTTTATAACCTACTGTTTCTAACTTTTCTTTCTTCTTCATAACGCCATCTTTTAACTCTTCTTTGTAAGCTTTGAGTTTCGCTAAGACCTCTTTATCTGAAGTTGCTATAATCTTGGCTGCTAAGATACCTGCGTTGGCACCACCATCAATGGCAACAGTTGCTACTGGAATACCAGCTGGCATCTGTACGATGGAATATAAGGAATCCACACCACTTAATGTTTTTGCATGAATTGGTACTCCAATGACTGGCATTGGGAAAATTGCTGCTGACATACCTGGTAAATGGGCTGCACCACCAGCACCTGCTATAATAACCTGAAATCCTTTTTCTTCTGCACTATTAGCATAATCGAAAAAGACATCTGGCATTCTGTGGGCACTTATGACAGTTATTTCATACTCAATTCCGAACTTCTCCAACATTTCCGCTGCTTTGCTCATTACAGGAAGGTCTGAATCACTTCCCATGACAATTCCTACTCTAGCCATCTTACTCATCCTTTCAACATTCGTTTTTCATAGATTAGCATTTACATAAAGGGATTTTATCGTAAACGTCTAAATCATTATATAACACATTGTTATACTAATGTCCATCCGTAAACTTCAGTAGAGTTAATTTTGCTTATTGTCTAGCTTCACTTATTCTTGTAAAGCTTTATTTAGTTCTTCTGTACCAGGCAATACGAATAATCCATCTACGATCAAAGGAATTGTAGTACCATCCTCTTTCACCACAGAGATTTCATGAATCTCGTTATATGGTATCGTAATATCAGTATGGCAATTTACATATGCTTTCGCTTTATCTGTCTTTCTTAAGATAGACAGTTCATTGTCTCTTGCTACAATCTCTTTACCATTTGGATTATATAGCTTGTGATCCTCACTATGACTATAGCAAGTATCACCAACAGCAAAGTGTGGTCCCGTCTTTTCTGCAATCAGTATTGGAAGCTTCTTTTGAATGTCAAATTTTCTACCCATCTGATAAGCCGTGGTATTCGTACCAATTGCAAACTCACCAAGAGGAAGGGTATCTCGATTCATTAGAATATTTTCTTTTACAAAACGTTGATTATCTTCTTCCTTCTCAAAGTTGGAGCAAGTATAGGAAGAAATAAAACCGTCCTGAAAGACTATCTCAAGGTTGCGATATTCCAATCCATGCAGATATACCTTGCTCACATGCAAGATACCGTTAGTACCGTTAAGCTTAGGTGAGGTAAATACTTCACCAACAGGAATGTTCACATCTGCGGTGCAATTCTCGAATATGGTTTCTTTCTCTTTATCTCTTAATTCATAAAGCTTAACCATTAAATCCGTCTTATTCCCATTACAACCTACAACATGAACAGAAACACCATCATCTAAGGCATCAATTAAGGCCTGCTGAATATTTCTGTATTTCTCATTATCTAAGGTATTCACCTTCACTGTTTCTGCAAAAATCTCCTCGAATCTATTACCAATGGATGGCAATGGATATGCAATAATCGTGAAGGAAGTCTCTTCCGATTTAATATATTCGGTTGCTAGCATGGATAAATCGCCTGCTAACTCTGTATTTAACTGTTGTTGCTTTGCATCCAAACGAATGGCTTCCTCTATATTTACCGGATCAAAATCAGGCTCTCCAAAGGTCTCTAACACTGCTGGCCCTGCATACATAGCTAATTCTGTTTTATATTTTTCATAGGCATTCTTCGCTGCTGCTACCATCCGTTCTTTAAAGTTCGCATCCAAGTAAATCCCTTTATCATAGCGGTGATCATATTCATACTGAAGGTTTGGACTTGTGGCATAATATCCAACCTTTCTTCCTGGTTTTTTATTAATCGTATCCAAGGCTACTCGGTAAATCACAACTTTCTTACCTAATTTCTCGAAGTTTTCAATCGCATACCGCATCATACGTTCAAATCCAATGCAGGTACGAATTCCGATTAAGCTCTTGATCTTTAAATCCGCTCCCATGACATCAAAGCCTCTGATATAACCTTCAGTAAAGGTATTCGCCATAGCACGAACTTCAGCTTCAGGTAATTGATTTAAGAAGCTAGCAATCTTAAGCTCATTGTCAGTAATATAGTCTCCGTAGGTGTAAAGGTATCGTAAGTTCGTAAGATCAGACTCCATGATAATATCATAAGCAAAGGTATAGGTTGGATCGCTGGTTTCTCTCATTCGATATTCCAGATAATCCTCAGAGTAATCATGAGCAAAATAATAGATGGTACGTTTTATATCCTTATAGGTAAACTCATCTTCTTCCTCAAAATAGTTATAGATTTCAATAAATAATTCTGAAGTAACTGCAAGAGGAAATAAACGATATTCAAATACACATGGAATTAAGCTGCGAACTTCTGTATATAGAAACGATAAGATCTTTCCATATTTGTCACCCATTTCTTTCACTGCATAGGCTGGATTCGCATAACTTTTCTCATAGTTCACCGGAAGGATGTCCTCATACAAGTCATGATTTAACTTTTTAAGTTCCTCCATTGTCATCTGGTCTAAGCTGCCATTTGCATTATCCTGACTAATTGATATTAACTTTAATAAAAATCCAGCAACATATTGAAAATAAGAACGATATGGTTGTTTCACAGACTCCTCAGTTAAAATCAGCTCAAGTCTTTCTTTTGATAACTCCAATCGTTCTCTCACATCTTCATTTTCTTCTTGTAATAACTGTAACATTCTAACCATATAACCTCCAATAATCATTTAATTTCTACCATGCTTGTAAGCCAAGCTAGTCAATTGATTTTATACAAATTACCATATAGTGTCCAACGATCGTTTTCCCCACTAATTTATTAAGTAACTAGTCCTACAATATAAAGACTAAATAGCAATATTGTCATAATTCCATTACTTCCCACACCAAGCACCGGTGCCACATAAAAGATGTCCTTTTCCCGAAAACTCTTAATCCCTAACAGGAATCCGAATACGGATATTGCAAAGCTCAGCATACCAATAATTCCAAGAATTAAGTCACCCTTTCCACCCTTAGTACCTGATATAAATGAAATGGTAAGAAAACATATGATAACAAGAAAGCCCAATAGCATCGACGCTAGTCCCTTCTTGGAATGCGATCTACCTTGGAATTTAAAAGCTCCTCTTCTTCGTAACACTCGTTTTCCCTCCCAGTTTTAACACTATTTTAAACATGCAATAACAAATATAACCTAAGACTCCACCAGAAGTATTTAATATTAAGTCATCTACATCAAAGATACCAATCTTATATAGCAACTGTATCGTTTCTATCGTAAAGCTAAATCCTAAGGTCCAAAAGAACACCCTGTAAAGCTTAGCATCTCGATAACTAATCATTGGAAGACAAAACCCAAAAGGCATGAAGGCAATTACATTGCCAAACAAATTAACTAAAACTCCTTCTAATCCAATTGCTTTATGATATTTTATAAATCTATTAATCTCTTTAAGAAAAGTTAAATTATATCTATACTCAGAGTTTCCCTCAGTTCTTCCATATCGCTCACTAAAAAATAAAAAATAAGAAATTCCGACAAGATAGAGGATAAATAAAATCCACCAAAATACTTGCTTTGATCTGTCTGTGTTACGTTTCACCTTGTTTCTCCTATCATTGTCGCTGTTCGTGCTACTATTATACACTAGATATAATGATCGTTCAAGGCTACATTTCACACAACTCCTCTAAATAAAGGTGTTTGGAAAGTCTTTGTCCGAACGTTAGCTTAGCTCTAACGCGGCAAGTTTCATAGCACCTAAGATACCTTGATGATCGGATAAGCTTGCTGGCACAATATACTCTTCCATCTTCTTTAATCGTTCGACTTGGATATAGCCTGCAATTGCCTTTTCAAGCTCTTGACGGATCAAGGGAAATAGCTGCTGTTGGTGCATCACACCGCCACCAAGTATGATCTTCTGAGGGGATAATATCATAATATAATTCATTAAAGCCTGTGCAATATAATAGGCTTCCATTTCCCATACCTGGTCTTCACCCTGAAGTTCAGCGGCTTGTTTCCCATATCTTGCATAAATTGCAGGACCAGAGGCTAACCCCTCAAAACAATCCTTATGATAAGGGCAAATACCAGCAAAGGAATCCATAGGATGTCTTTTAAGCATAATATGACCTGCTTCTGGATGTAGCATTCCGTGAAGTAAGCTACCATTCACGCTAATTCCAGCACCGATCCCGGTTCCTATTGTCAGGTAAATCACACAATCAAGTCCCTTAGCTACACCAAAGGTCATTTCTCCCAGACAAGCAGCGTTAACATCAGTATCGATTCCAATCGGTAATTGCAAGGCTCTCTTCATGCTACCTAGTAAGTCATAATGTCTCCAAGCGATTTTAGGGGTATCCAAGATATGTCCATAGCTTTTAGAATTACGGTTCAAATCCACCGGACCAAACGCTCCAATCCCTAAAGCCTCAATATCATGTTCTAAAAAGAAAGAGATCATCTTTGGAATCGTTTCCTCAGGTGTGGTCGTTGGAATCCATATCTTCTCCTCAATGTTTCCTTTCTCATCACCAATGGCACACAACATCTTAGTCCCACCTGCTTCTATGGCACCTAACTTCATCCTCAATCCCTCCACATCACAATAGTTATCTCTTATCCAATACTACTATGATTGTGTAATTAATTCAATATCAAAGTGTCTGCTAGACAGACACTTTGTGCGCCGACCGGGTGTCGCGGTTTTTGCGACAATTTACCTTACCCGGTCGTGTGCATCTCGGCACGAAGTGCCTTTCTTGTTTAGGAAATTCATCGGAATTTCCTAAACAAGAAAAGAATCCCCAGCAAACGCTGGGGATTCTTATATACAAAACCTTTAGGCAATAAGCATTAGTAGCTCTTCACCGCCATAATTGGTGATGGTATAGTCGCTAAATTATTATTTGAATCTCTAAACTCATTCTTTGTGTTTACAATATAAGTAGAATCTGTAATCGATTGTGGTAAAGTAATATAGATCACATTACCTGCTACATAAGTTGAAGTAGCATTCACAAGAGAACCACCGGCATAGATCTGGAAGTCACCAGTTCCTGTAACATTCTTTGATAAGGTAAGCTGTACAAATGTTGGTGAAGTTAACTTACAGCTCACTACCACAGGACCACTATTATCAACCAAAGAAAGGATAGTATTATACTCCTTCATTGCACCATAGGAATCATTATAACCCTTGATGCCACTTACTTTGATGGTATAAGTTCCAGATGCTCCAAAAGCACCGGATGCAAACGTAAGCTCAATCACTGCATTGCTTTCAGATTGCTCAATGATAGTTGCAGATACTGGTGTTATGGTGTTATTCACAAGATAATTTGCAACATTCTGAGCACTGCTTTGATCTAATTTATTAGCAAAAGTTACTTTAATCTTACTTGGATTCGTAAGATCTTGTAGGACGGAAACTGGCTGTGGAAGTACTGCTGATGAACCAGCTTGCTTTGCTACTGATATTACCTGAGAAGCAGATAAGTTTTCCAGGGAGTCAACTACCATACCGACTGGTAAGGTAATATTATAGTATCCAGAATCAAAGTTTTGACCAGCAAAGGTTAAGGTGATCTTTTGACCATTAGCTACTGCTGTGTAAGTAATTGATTTGGTATAAACATTACCACTGCTACTATTCACAAGAGCAGATAAGGTACCACTTCCATTCACAAGAGAAATCTTCTTGTCATAAGAGAGGGTTAATAACTGAGTACTAATACCATTCTCTGTCTCTGTTGTAAACTCATAACCCACTATCTTAGGTGCTGTAGTATCCAGAGTAAAATCAACAGCGCGTGTTTGGCTATTGCCAGTTGTACTAGATACGTTATAGTTAATCCAGCCGCTAAAGGTTACATTCTTTGGCCCAGTAATTGCTGTGTTAGTTAAGGTATATTTTACTTTTTTATTATCTGTGTTATCTATAACACCGGTAATATAGTTTCCATCAATGATTGCATAACCACCAAACTGAATCGCGCGGTCAAAGCTTGCAACTAATAAAGTCTTGGATTCTCTCTTCACCTCCACAATATTAGCAAGTGGCTTAGGGGTTGCATCAGTTTGAACCAAAACATTCAACTGATAGGAAGAAGAAGCATTTCCCTTGATATCTTTGATTCCCACCATAGAGACCATAACATTAAGGGCCTTTTCATTTAAGGATCCAAGACTAATGGTTAAGGACTTCTTATCTGCACTTAATGTATAATTACTAGGATTGGATAAGAAGGCTTTCACTGTTGCGTTACTGCTTCCATTCACCTGTAAGATTGTCAAGCCTGAGATATCCAAAGCTTCATTAAATTTAATCTTACTGACATATCCTGTCTCATCCACTTCTGTGCTAACATAAGCTGGACCAACTGTATCTTTAAAATCTGATTGGAAGGCGTTTGCTGCTACTAATTGACCATCCGTTGCCATAACTTTGCTGAATACCGAAACTACATAGGTTCCACTGAATTCTCCAGATGCAACTAAATTCAATGCTTTCTTATCCTCTGTAAGGCTTGCTGTTAAGGTACCGATAGCGCTAGCGCCTGTTCCTGGTACTATGGCTACTGCTCCAGGAACTAATTCGTTATTGCTATTAATGACAGAGGATTTCTCTATCGTTGTATTAAACTGAATTTGAATCTCCTTAGAACTTATCAGACTAACACCTGTTGCCTTTGGAGTAGCTGTTGGTGTTGGTGTTGGCGTTGGTGTTGCTGCAGCTTTGGCAGTAACCAAGATATAGGTTCTTGCCACTACCTTGTTTGTGGATTTGCTTGCTTCTGTTTTGTTAACACCAGCTCTTGCTTCTAATACAGTAACACCCTCTTTGATTGCAGTTACAACTCCATTCTCATCCACAGTCGCAATATCACTATCTGCAATTGTGAAAAATACAGTATCGTTTGAGCTTGTTGGTGTCAATTTCGCATTAAAGTCGAATTGTTTTCCCGCTTCAATTTTATGTGCATTTATCTTATCATATACCGCATTGAGTGTAAGCTTCGTTGCAGGAATGCGATTTTTAACTGTTATGTTACAAATTAATTTCACAGTCTGGCCTGATTTTAAGGTTACGGTACATGCAACTTTAGCAGTACCAACCTTAACAGGTGTAACAACACCCTTACCGTTCACAGTTACAATCTTGACATTTGAAGATTTATAAGACTTCTTTGTCACCAATGTATCGTCTTTTAGTGCAAGCGTATAGGTAGAACCCATAACGACAGTCTTCTTTGTTTCTGTTAAAGCTACGCTTGCTGCACTGACAACCGATGTATTAGCGAACGACGTGGTAACCGGAACCGCCGCTGCGAATACAAGGATAAATGCAAGTAATTTTGCGATTACTCTCTTCATATCTTCTCCTCCATTATGTAGTACAATTTCTTATAACTATTATAAATTTATCGGTTACTTTTGTCAAAACTATGTTAAAATTCCATCTTTGGTGCGGAATTCACATAATGTAAGAAAAATGTAAGATTCTCAATAGCTCGAGAGCTTCAAAGAATTCGAGTCAGCCAGAGCCAAGCAATGCTGAAAGCATTGCTTGGGTGCATTGTTTCGTTAGAACCACAGTGACTGTATAGTAACGTAAACGGGAGTGGCATCCACCACTCCCGTTATTGTATTCCTTAGTTTCTTAGAACTTACTGTCTTAATTCAATTCCAAGTGCACTAAGCTCTTTTAATATCTTATTCATTACTTCAGTAACGTCCTTATCCTCTAAGGTACGATCCAAGGCTCTAAAGCTAATGGAGTAAGCCATAGATTTATAACCCTCTTTAATCTGCGCACCTTCATAGATATCAAATAAGTGGTAGCTCTCTAACAATTTGCTTCCGTTCTTACGGATAACTTCTTCGATCTGGCCAGCTAAGATTTCCTTCTTCATAACCATGCTAATATCACGGCTAACAGCAGGGAACTTAGCAATACCAGTATACTTAATATCATAGCTAGCTCTAGCAACTACTTCTGGCATATCAATGACAGCAACATAAGCCTTCTCACCAATGGAATAATTGTCTAAGACTTCCGGATGAACCTCACCTAAGTAACCAATTAAACTACCTTCGTAATAGATATTTGCCTGACGACCTGGGTGTAAGAATACTTTTCCAGCCTTTGGATCATAAGTCAACAAGCCCTTCATTCCAACCTTCTCAAGATACTCTTCTACAATACCTTTTAAGTCAAAGAAGTCTCCAGCTCCATAGAAGCCTAGAGTAAACTGCATTCTTTCATCCGGTAATTCTGTTACAGGAAGTGCCTTAGGAAGATAGATATTAGCAAGTTCATAAAGGCGAACATTCTTATTTCTACGATTATAATTCGTAGCTAAAGAAGCTAACATTCCGTTTAATGGAGTGGTTCTCATAATAGAGTAATCCTCCCCAAGTGGATTGCTAATCGTAATTGCCTGACGTAATGGATCATCTGCAGTTAAAGTTAACTTCTCGAATACCTTAGGGCTTTCGAAGGAATAAGACATAGCTTCAGAGAAACCAAACTGTTCCGCCATATCCCTAGCTTCGTTTTCGATACGTAATTTAAAGGATAACTTACCAGTCATCGCCTCCCCGCTTGGTAACGTGGTTGGAATATTATCATAGCCGAAGAAACGAGCCACTTCTTCATCCAAATCCGCTTGGCTTTCTACATCCTGTCTCCAGCTTGGCACAATGACTTCTGAAGTTGCTTCATCAAACTCTAGATCCACTTTCTTAAAGTAAGAAATCATAGTTTCTTTATCAAGAGAAGTTCCTAATACCTTGTTCGCGCGCTCCCAGCTGAATTTAATTCTATGTCCAGTACGTACCACTGGATAAGCATCAACAGCACCACCAACAACTTCACCAGCACCTAATTCTTCAATTAATTGACAAGCACGGTCAATGGCAGCCATGGCATTGTTAGGATCTAAGCCTTTTTCAAATTTCGCAGAAGCATCAGTACGAAGCCCAAGTTTCTTTGAAGATAAACGGATATTGGTTCCGTTAAAACAAGCTGATTCGAACAACAAAGTTTGAACGTCGTCTGTAATCTTGGAATTCTCACCACCCATAATACCCGCAATAGCAACTGGTTTGTCAGCATCACAGATCATTAACATGCTGGAATCCACATTACGTACCTGACCGTCAAGTGTTTCAAACTGTTCTCCATCTTTTGCACGACGTACGATAATTTTATTACCCGCGATGCTTCCTAAATCAAAAGCATGCATTGGTTGAGCGAACTCTTCCATGACATAGTTTGTAATATCTACAATATTATTGATTGGGCGGATTCCAATAGCACTCAATCTACGTTGCATCCAAAGTGGTGATGGTCCAATCTTAATATTTTTAACAACTCTAGCCACATAACGAGAACATAAATCACTGTCTTTAATTTCAACATCAATATAATCTGAAGCTTTTTCACTATTTCCAGTCGCTTTTACCACAGGAGGACAGAATGGCTTGTTAAAGGTAGCTGCTGCCTCTCTTGCAATACCTATTACACCGAAACAATCCACACGATTGGATGTGATTTCGTATTCAAATACCACATCATTTAAGCCAAGAGCTTCAATGGCACTGGATCCGATCTCAATTCCATCATATTCTTTGATATCAGAAAAGATATAAATTCCCTCTTCTGGAGCCTCAGGATACATTTCCTTGGAAGAACCTAGTTCTTCAATGGAACACATCATACCGCAGGATTCCACACCACGAAGTTTACCCTTCTTAATCTTGATGCCACCCTTTGTCTTGCTTCCGTCATGGCCACCTGCCACACGTCCGCCATCCAATACGACAGGAATCACATCTCCTTCTTTTACATTCTTTGCTCCAGTTACAATCTGAACGGTCTCCCCTTCCTTTGTAATCTGAACCTGGCAAACAATTAATTTATCTGCATCTGGATGCTTTTCTATCTTAAGAATCTTACCAACAATAATTTTTTCTAAATCTGCATCCAGCTTTTCATATCCTTCAACCTTGGTACCTGTTAAAGTCATTGCATCTGTATACTCTTGTGCTGTACAATCAAGTTCTGGCACATAAGCTTTAATCCATGAAAGTGGTGTATTCATAGCTATCTCCTTTCAAATTCACACTCTTAATCAGCTGCGCTATTACTCGTAATCCGCTTCGTAATTACCCATGTATAACTCGTAATCCACTGCGTAATTACCCATGTATAACTCGTAATCCGCTTCGCTACTTACTCGTAAATGATTGCTTACTTCGTAAGCTCGATCTGACACGGTTTTCAACCCTGTCAGATCTTTAATCAAATCTCACGCCTTAAGTCGCGAGATTTGATTATCATTAAAACTGTTTTAAGAATCTCATATCATTTTCGTATAATAATCTCATATCATCAATCTCATATTTTAATAAGGCAATACGCTCAAGACCTACACCAAATGCAAAGCCTGTGTATTCTTCAGGATCAATGCCACTCATTCTTAAAACGTTCGGATGAACCATACCACAGCCTAAGATTTCAATCCAGCCTGATCCTTTACAGAAACGACATCCTGAACCGCCACACTTAAAGCAGGATACATCCACTTCAGCACTTGGTTCTGTAAATGGGAAATGATGTGGTCTAAATTTAACTTTGGTTTCTTCGCCAAATAGTTGTTTTGCAAACTCTGCTAAGGTACCCTTTAAATCAGCAAAGGTAATATTTTTATCGATAACCAAACCTTCAATCTGATGGAAACTTGGAGAATGAGTTGCATCCACCTCATCCGAACGGAATACTCTACCTGGAGCAATCATACGGATTGGAAGTTTTCCCTTTTCCATCTCATGAACCTGTACTGGTGAAGTCTGTGTACGAAGTAAGATATTGCTGGTAACATAGAAGGTATCCTGTTCATCCTTTGCTGGATGATTGGCAGGAATGTTCAAGGCTTCAAAGTTGTAATAATCATACTCTATTTCTGGACCTTCCACTACCTCATAACCCATACCAATGAAGATTCTCTCTGCTTCCTCTAAAGCGATGGTATTAGGATGACGATGTCCAAGCATCGGTTTTTTTGCTGGTAGCGTAACGTCGATTGTTTCTGACTTTAACTTTGCTTCACGTAATGCCTTAGTAAAGGCTAGCTTTTTCTCCTCCAGAAGTTCTTCAATCGTAACTCTGGTGTCATTCACTAACTGACCAAATGCAGGTCTCTCCTCCGGAGCAACGTCTTTTAAGGATTTTAATACTTCTGTTAATTCACCTTTCTTACCTAAGTAAGCAACTCGGATCTCATTTAATACATCCAAGGATTCACAATTATGGATCTGCTTTAATACCTGTTCTTTAATTGCATTCAACTTTTCTTTCATGATAATTACCTACCTTTCTTTAAATTAAACAAAGTGTGCTCTACACACTCACGCGACCAAAGATCCTTAGAAAGCACACTTTGTTTCCGCGCCGACCGGGTGTCGCGATTTTTGCGACATTTTACCTAACCCGGTCGTGTGCATCTTGGCACGTAGTGCCTTTTTAATTCCTGGGAAATTCTGAAGAATTTCCTAGGAATTAAAAAAACTCCGTCCCAAACAAAGGGACGGAGTATAATATCAACCCGCGGTACCACCCTAATTCCCGAATAACTAAAGTTAATCGGACACTTAAAGTTATGCGTAACGTGCATTCACGGTATATTCTAATATCCTAAAGCAACTCTCTAGAAGTTCAAATATACAGCTCAGGTGGGAAATTCAATTATATTCTGAACTTAAGGAAGCTTTCAGCCAGTGACTTCCTCTCTCTGATAGAAAAATATAATCTAACTGCGTAATGCAACACCTTCATAGCCTTTTTCTTATAGAGCTTATTGTAACATAATTATTATTCTTGTCAAGAGTTCAATTCTTTAATCGTCAATCCGACAAATTCT
The DNA here is from genome assembly GCA_023428885.1 of Bacillota bacterium. GTDB lineage: Bacteria > Bacillota > Clostridia > Lachnospirales > Lachnospiraceae > Lachnoclostridium. Next base: position 11,259 of record JAEYWQ010000230.1, on the reverse strand, counting down.
CATACCAATTTCCAGTTGTTATGATATAATAGAATCAACATCCCGATCTGATTTGATAATGAGTTAACTTGATTATTATTCATCATCTACATATAACAACAAAATTAAAATATACTATACAAGAACGATATATTTATAGTAGCGATTCAGAACCCAAGCCTTTGTCCCTTAGAATGTAATGTTAAATGAGATTACTGAATCGTTAAATTTATAAAGATTGGAGAGTGGCATGCTGTTTCTATCTATACTTAAAATCATACATGTCTTTGGTCGAAAACTAAGAGATGATTTTGTAAGTGCCTTTTCTGCTCAGGCAGCCTTCTTTCTCTTTATATCCTTCTTTCCATTTGCCATGTTTTTGTTATCCTTATTACGCTTTCTACCATTTACAGAGAAAGAATTATTAGATGCCTGCCGTTCCATATTCCCAACTGCACTTCAAGGCTCTGCCATCTCAATTGTGCAAGAACTTTATACCAAAGCAACTTCAACTACTGTATTTACCATAACGATTATTGCTACTTTATGGACTTCCTCCAAAGGTGTCCTCTCCATTACTAGAGGTATGAATGGTGTTTATGCCAATCAAGAAACGAGAAATTATTTTCTTGTAAGACTCAAAGCAGCGATTTATACTTTTTTGTTTGCAGTCTTACTAATCGTATTACTAGTTATCTTTGTTTTTGGTAATCAGCTTTACCTATGGATAACTGCTAAAGTACCAGTATTAGCAGATTTCGCTCTTTTGATTATTAGTATTCGTACGATTGTCGGTTTGTGCATTTTGATCTTATTCTTTTTACTTCTTTATACGATCATACCGAATCGCAAAACAAAACTGATACGTGAACTTCCAGGTTCTATCCTATGCGCCTCTGGATGGATGATTTTTTCCTATTTATATTCTTTTTACATTGATAACATGAGTAATCTCTCTTATACTTATGGTAGCTTAACCGCCATCGTTTTATGTATGCTTTGGCTTTACGCCTGTATGTATATGATGTACGTGGGGGCAGAAGTGAATTCTGTATTAAGTAATCCGACGGTAATGTCAGCGATTAAGAAGTTATTTAAAAAGGAGTCATCTCCTGATCCCAGTGACGACTCCCAGTTATAATCAAATAAAAACATAACCTTAATAGATTTCTTAGAACTTATGCAAAATACCTCATCTTATTTTACATAAGTTCTTTTTTCTACTCATCCCCGTTTTCAATTCAGAATTCTTTCTTAATCATAAATCATTGAAAGGGTAGAATCCATATAATAGTGTTTTAGGATCTGATCGTAAGTTTTATTTTGCTGTGTCATTGCTTTTACACCATTTTGCGACATTCCCACTCCATGACCAAAACCGCCTCCACTAATCTTAATCGCTGTGGTTTTTCCATTCTTACTTACTGTATCAATCACACAGAATGCACTAGGCAATAAGGTCATACCGCTGATGGTACTTTCATCCAGTCTTACCAGCTCTGCTTCGTTTGGTGCCAATAAGGTTCTGATTGTGGTTTGATAACGTACTAGGATGGTTTTTTCTGTTCCCACAATTACCATTTCCTTAATAATTCCGCTCTCACCACGCAAGGTTACCCTGATATCCCGGACGGTACCAATACTTTTAATTGGTTTATTGATAAATATCATATCATCTACGATGCGTTGTTCCTTCACATTCAGAGTTTTTAACTCTTCATCCGTTACCTTACCCACATAGGTGAATATGGTTGTAGAACTTTTATTGTATTTTCTCGCTAGATAGGAATTAATTTGCTTACTTAAGTCCTCCACAGGCAAAGTTACCTTCCAACGATACATCAAGAAGCCGCTGTCATAGGTATCTAAAACTTCTGACACCTTTGAGGAATTTTGCATAACTTCAACACTATCCGCTAGGATAAACTGTCTAAAATTAGCTTCTTTTGAAAAATCAACTTGGAAATCTTGGTCTGACTGAAGTGTACCAGTAAGATACTTTGCATGTTCAGAGTTTTCCCACACATCCTCAACACTTGCTGTATGACCACAAGAAGTTGAGAAATAATAAGCAGTTAGCACTACTCCATCCGACATAATAACTTGACCATAGGTATCTTTTACTGCTAGAATGGAGGCTTCATTCTCCTCCACATTATTATATACCTGACAATTTACACTATCATCAACATGTGCACCATAAGTACTATATTTGTTGGCCATCAATTGTTTGAATGCATAGCTTCTTGCGCAAACTGCCTGAACCTTCAGAGCCTCCTGGCCATAACTGGTTGGCATCTCACTCGGAACAACAGAATACAAGTACTCCTCTATGCTAAGTTCATTTACAATCACAAGACCATGATCAGTCACAGCAATTTCGATACTACCACGATATTTTGGAACACCATAATTTCGGCTTAAGTTAAGTAGAGTAATCTTTCCTTCTCCCGAACTTGATACAATTTTAATTCTCCCACTTTGTAATAGCCTAGCGTCCTTGGTAACCGTAACCTCATCGCCCGCTTTAAACTTCGATTGATTTTTACCATCATCCACTACAAAATCCGAATCTGCTGTAAAGGTGACTATATCATGATATAAGGATTGGTAACCAGAGGCACTAATAAGAACACGAATATTTTCAGCTTTAATCTTTTCCTTAATCAAGGCTGCACAAATCTTACCATCGGAAACGACAAAATCAGTAACAGTATAACCTACTAAGATCCCATTGGACTTTTCCATAGCAAGCTCACCGTATACCTTGTAGATTCGATAATCTTCATGTAATGGCAACACGCCATAACCTTCTACTTCGATTTCATCTTTTCCAGTCACCAGTACCTTGCCACGAATCACGTCTGCTTTGATAGTAATTCCACTAACAAGTCCATCCTGAATTGTCAAATCTCCTACCACCTGTCTAAACTCTTCTCCCAGTGGTTTTACAGTAGTAAATTCTCGCTGAATAGAACTGATAAATACTGTTACCGACTTACCTTTCCCTTGAATAAAATAAACATTATTTAGCTGGGCTTTTTCTGTTAGGTGTTGCTTTACCATGATAATCTCATCTTGGCTAACAATTGCCTCGATATAGTCGTCCACTTTTACATTCACATAACGGCTGTCCACATAATAAGCATTTTCATCTTGGCTTATCCACTTTTGCAAGGATTTATTCACATTCTTTGACTCATCTTTGTTATCCTGAGCTATCAAATATAATTTCTTTATGGAAAACTTCTCATTAGTAAGATCATTGATTTGGTCAAGCATTGCTTGATACAAAAGCAAAAATTCATCCCTTAGTAATTCATCCTCCACCCCTACTTGAGTTAATCTCTGTGGTAGAAATGCGCTTAACTTCTTATAGTCTAACTCTAGTAGATCCACGGTTGCCCATAGCAGATCGCGATATTCCCCACAGGTCAGATTCTTGTCCAATTCAAACATATCAAGATTGCTATTCTCACTAATCACGCCAATCGTATAAAGCGCGTTGGCATATTCGCTGGCTTCTTCTTCTTTTAAGAGGAATTCGTTGGGAATGATAAAGGCTAGATTCTTCAATTCTTCTCTGCTGTAGAACAAGTTGCTGAAGTATCTCATGGCCTCTGCTCTCTTGATTCTGTCACCTTCCACATTATTATTCGCCTGATCAGTAACTATTCGTCCAGAACCACCTATAAAGTTATTAATTATGATAAACACAATGATAATTATACTAATAATAATTAGTAATAGTTTAAGTTTAACTTCGCTCTTTCGCATCGAAACCCCCAATAATGTTTAGCCCAATTTAGTTACAGCCTGTTTCTCTAAACTAATATATTAATCGATACCAAAGATTATACATCCAATTTGGCACTAAAGTACCTCTTTATGCTAGCTTTACTTATTTAAATCATAATATTCCGAGATATGACTTTGTGAACTTGTGCTTAGATCCATTAAATATGTAATAGGAACTGCAAAATTCAGGTTCTGCCCTTCGCTACGCGTCAAAGTATTCACACCAATTACTTCCCCAAAACGATTAATGAGAGGTCCTCCACTATTTCCACGCGATATGGAGGCTGATATCTGCGTATAGATGATATCTGTATCCAGCTGCCGATATGCCTTGGAAATAAGACCAGTGGAAAAGGTTCCAGTCAAACCATATGGACTGCCGATGGTAAAGATACGCTCACCTGTTATTACAGGTGCATAAGATATCTCCACTGCCTTATGATTGGCATCAACGCCAATGATACATAAGTCAAACTCCTCGTCATAATCATATAAATACCGAGCTGGATATTCAACTCCATCATAAGTAATGGCTACAATAGAAACTGCACCCTCGATAACATGATAATTGGTCAGGATTTTATTCTTGTCAATAAAGAAGCCGGAGCCTATCCCCTCATCTCCATCTGCTGTCTTAACTTGAATTTCTACCATGGCAGGAGAGAGTTTTTTATAGATATCAACCGCAGTTAATTCATTCTTTTGAGCCACTGTTATCTTAACTCTGAGTTCTTCAACTGAATTGCTACGCTTTAAAATCAATGTGGTGCTGCCTATCTTCTTTGGTGTCAAGTTAATTGTGGCCTTATCACCGACATAGTCACTTATTTTAGCATCAATGATTGCTGGATTTACAACTTCTACCATGAGACTTTCTTTGTCCTTACGATTCTTTAAGGTAGCATTGAGCACGTCCTCCCGGTAAATCGTTTTCTTTGTTTCGCTGACGGATATTCTCTTTTCATAGACAGCGAGAACGCATCGATAAGTCTTCCCATTGAAGCTTGCATATACAAAGGTTCTGCCCGGAGCTAAGCTCTCTACTTTACCGGAGTGATTAATGCTTGCGATTCTAGGATCTCCCACACGATAGGAAACTGCCTCTCCATTGGAGAAAAAATCGATGATTGTTGATTCTCCTAAAGCAAGAGTAACAAAAGATTTTGAAAAACCAATTTCCTTTTGTGTAGTTACTGCTGCCAATAGCTTATTGAAACCCTGTGCCTTCGTTGGAGATACAGGTAGTGATATTATACTAAGAGCCATACTTAATAATATGACTAGCATTTTTGATAGATAGAACTTTCTTTCCTTCATTTCTTGGCCCCCTTATGGAAAACTAATATAGATAATCTCTTCCTTCACTTTGTCCTTATTTTCTTCATACAAAACTTGGATTGGCTTTGGTTCTTTACGGTTCAGCCTATTTATGTATCGAATATCTACGGCTAAATATACATTCTGCTGTCCAAGAAGCATTAATGAGTTAACACCAATCACTTCTCCAAAAACATTAAGTAAAGGCCCTCCCCCACTACTCTTCGAGATATATGCTGTACTCTGATGATAAGTCATATTCTCATAGGATCGGTATGCCTTTGAAACCATACCCTCGGACAAAGTTCCTGTTAACTCCAGTGGACTACCTAAAGCATACACTGTCTCACCAGTTTCTACCGTTTTCAAATTCAGTCTAAGAGCATGCTCCGACTTTTCTTTTACCTGCAGGATTGCCAAATCATAGGATGATGTATAGTCAACAATGTGAGTAACCTCATAGACCTTTCCATGATAATCACGAATAATTAAGCGACTGGCTTTTTCAATGACATGGTAATTCGTCAAAATTTGATTCTCCGAGATAAAGAAACCTGACCCTAGGCTTTTGCTATTCACAGAGTCAAAAGCCAGAATCTCAATCATGGCCTGACTACAATTATAACTGATCTCCTCAGGTGTTAATTCCTTGCGATCACTCACATGAACGATAAGCTCAACTTCCTCTAAGACCTTTTGTTTCCCTGCCTTCGTGCTAACCAAGGATAACCTAAGGACAGCCCTACCTGCCTTTTTGGGCAACAAGGTAAATGTCTTTAGCTCATCCCCCCATTTTCCGTTCTTGACCTCAACAAGGCCTTTCGTCTTAGAAACGATTACCAGATCCTCATTACTAGCTTTATCTCTTAGCCCTATAGTAAAGCTTGTCCTCTGGTTAATAAACATCTCATTAGAGTCCACTAAAATCCTGCTTTCTTTCACAGCCTCTTCCTTACCAGTGGCAGCCAAAACAGGAATCGTCATAGGAAACTCTGTGGTCGTAACCACACAAAAAGCAAGTAACACCGCCATTATTTGACGCTTTATCTTAACGTTCTTATTCTTGTTATGCATATCAAAACAATCTCCTTTCTACAAAGGTATTAATTCTTATATCGATAAATCCTTTTCAATTCTAAAGTGGATTTCTTTGGAAGAATCTTATATTTTCTCATCTCTTTTCCTACTATAATTCCTATCTCTGATATATCATTTATAATCTTTTATATCTTGTTCATATCTCTTTTATATTTGGCAAGTTCGAAGAACTTTCCAAATATGATTCGCCTGACCAATACCCTTTCTCAACAAATACTGGCAGTTTGCAGCTGATAGAAAAAGCGAATGCGCCTATGTAAATGCATTAGAAATCCTTTTCCCCATCATCTTATGTAATATCCTAAAACAGATCTGTCTGAGCGCAGCGAGTTATCTGTTTTAGGATATGCCCTTACATAAGATGATCGGGAATTTAGGATTTCTTATGCATTGGAATCGAAGCATGAGTTTTTCTATCAGGTACAAACTACCTCATCACCCCCACCTAAGGGTATTGGTCAGGCGAATCTCTACGCAGAAACCAAAAAACGGCCACCCTATATCAACTTGATATAGAATGCCCGCTATTTCTTAGTCGATAGAAACGCACATTGCCTTTTTAACTTTTGCTACGGTTTCTTCCCCAATTTTATTAGCTTTCTCACTACCTGCCATAATAATTTCCTTTACTTGAGAAGTGTGCTCTTCATAGTAAGCTCTTCTTTCACGGAAAGGATCTAATAAGGTGTTTAGTTTCTCTGCTAAGTTCTTCTTACATGCCACACATCCAATAGAAGCACTACGACACATATCACAGATATTGCCATGCTCTGCCTCATTGAAAATCTTGTGATACTTTTGTACCATACAGATCTCTGGATTACCTGGATCCTTTAATGAGATACGATTAGGATCGGTAACTGCTTGTTTTACTTTATCAAGAACAGTCTTTGAATCATCAGAAAGATAGATTGCATTTCCCATGCTCTTACCCATCTTAGCATTACCATCAAGTCCCATCAAACGAGAACAATTACTTAATTTTGCTTGTGGTTCCACTAAGGTATCGCCATATAAATCATTAAAACGACGTACAATCTTACGGGTTAATTCCATATGAGGTAATTGATCCTCACCAACCGGAACTAGATCTGCATTACAGAAGGTGATATCAGCTGACTGGCTCACTGGATATCCTAGAAAACCATAGGTCATATCACTATAACCATAATTCGCCGCTTCTGTTTTAATTGTTGGATTATGTCGTAATGTATTAACAGAAACAAACATAGAATAGAACACTGTCAATTCTGCAATTGCCTTAATCTGAGATTGTTGAAAAATTGTAACTTTATTCGGATCAAGCCCAACAGATAAATTATCCATTGCAACATCATAGATACTTCCATTGATTAAGGATGGATTTTCAAAATGTGTTGTCAAAGCTTGTACATCTGCAAGTAAGATAAAGGTATCATATTCATCTTGTAAAGCAACACGTTGTTGTAGACTCCCCACGTAATGTCCTAAGTGAAGCTTTCCGGTCGTACGATCCCCTGTTAATATTCTCTTTTTTTCACCCATAGTATTTACCTCTCTCTATCGTATCTCCTGTACTGACTAACAAATCCTTTGTTTTAAAAAAGCCCTTGCCCCTTTACAAGAGACAAAAGCTTTCTATGGTTTTTAGTCATGCTAAGCTAACAAAAGTATACCGTTATCTACTTTCTTTGTCAAGAGGATGGTAGAACCGTCCCCTTGCTTAGCCTTCAATCACCTGGCTCATATCGTACATTCCACTCTTCTTACCCTTTAGATATTTGGCAGCAGCGATTGCGCCTTTACCAAAGATAGCCTTTGAGTAAGCTGTATGTTTAATTTCTATCACTTCATCGGTTCCGGCAAAGATAACTTCGTGTTCACCAACAATATTTCCACCGCGAACTGCCATAATTCCAATTTCCTTCTTACTACGTTTTTCTCGAACAGATGCACGATCGTAAACGTACTCATATTCATGATTTAAGGCTTCATTGATGGAATCAGCAAGTGCTAATGCAGTACCGCTTGGGGCATCTATCTTCTGATTATGATGTTTTTCTATAATTTCAATATCAAAATCAGCTGCAGCAAGAACTTTAGCAGCTGTCTGTAATAACTTAAGTAAGGTATTCACTCCCAAAGACATATTTGCTGATCTTAAGATTGCCACTTGTTTTGAAGCCTCATTAATTTGTGCCACTTGTTCTTCCGAATAACCGGTTGTACATAGCACCAATGGAAGTTGACGTGAGATACCGACTTGCAGTAATAAATCAAGTCCTTTCGGATTAGAAAAATCGATAACTACATCCGCACTAACCGTACATTCTTCTATATTACGAAAGACCGGATAATCATTTCTTCCATCATCAAATACGTCGACTCCAGCCACAATCTCCACAGACTCATCAAGTTTAACTAAATTGCTAATCACCTGACCCATCTTTCCATTACAACCAACCATAATAATCTCAGTCATGAAAACCACCCTTCTTCAGCAAATTATATTAAACCAACTTTCTTCATCTCTTTTAATAGAACCTCTGCATGAGCATCTTCCATCTCAGTCAATGGCTTTCTTAAATCTCCAGTTTCATATCCCATCAAGTTCATGGCCTTCTTCACAGGGATAGGATTTACTTCACAAAAAAGTGCATTAATTAATGGTAGGTACTTCAACTGCAACTCTAAGCTTCCCTTCGTGTCACCAGAAAGATACTTCGCAACAATATCATGAGTTTCTCTTGGTGCTACATTGGCTAATACAGAGATGACACCCTTACCACCTAAGGATAACAATGGAACAATTTGATCATCATTTCCAGAGTAAATGTCCAACATACCTTCACATTGTAAGATCGTCTGTGCTACCTGACTAATGCATCCAGTTGCATCCTTCATAGCAACAATTGTGTCTACATTCTTGCAAAGATAAGCTGCAGTTTCTGGTTGAATATTACATCCTGTTCTTCCAGGAATGTTATATAATACCATTGGCAAATCAGAAGCTAAAGCGATATCTGTAAAATGTCCAATTAAACCTTTTTGTGTTGCTTTGTTATAATATGGGGTAACTACAAGAGTAGCATCCGCACCTGCTTTTTTTGCTTCTTTCGTAAGATAAATTGCAGTATCGGTGCAATTTGATCCTGTACCAGCAATGACAGGAACTCTTTTGTTTGTATACTCACAAACAAAACGAATACATTCAATGTGTTCCTCATGAGATAACGTAGAAGCTTCCCCAGTTGTACCACAAACAATAATACTATCCGTACCATTCTCAATTTGATAATCTATCAGTTCACCAAATTTGTCATAGTTAACTGTAAGATCCTCCTTAAACGGTGTAATAATAGCAACTCCTGAACCTGTATAAATAGACATAATATACCTCCATGATCTTAATACAAGATGAGTCTGTAAGCAGCCTCACTTGTCATGAATAACAAAGCATGCTTGCACGCCTTGTTCCCGCGCAATAAAAAAAGCCGACAAGGAGTCGACACTAAAGAATAACAAATTAATAAACACAGAAAATCCCTGTGACCTATCCATTCTTTAGGTAGCTCTCCATCAAAAGCTGATGACAGTTGTATAATTCTTAATCATACAACCAGCTTATAATACTTCAGGGTATTACAAACTTCGGCATCTCATCCCTTCAACGACTCTCATATATGCCTGACATATCGAATCGTTTACTCATAATCAATGCGCCTCTACCAATTAATTTTCAATTGTAAGTAACTAAATACTATCACTTCGTCACCCCGTTGTCAATCTATTATTTACTAACCTACTCAATATTATATTCAAGAGTTTATCATACTGTGTCAGTTAGCGTCGTAACTCCTTTTTTTTTAACTACTGGCAATGAACAAAGTGTGCTTCTCGGCACGCAGTGCCTTTTATTTTATAGGAAATTCATCGGGATTTCCTATAAAATGAAAAAGGCTATGATTTATCTAATTCCATCAAAGAATTAGATAATCATAGCCATATAATTCATATTACCTGCTTATTGATCAGTGCAATCATTCAGCACAGTTCATGTTACTGAAATTAAGTAAAGCTTTTACTCTTCTTCACTATCAATATATTCAAGCTTGCTAACAGAAACTTCATAAGCGATACGCTTCTCGAAATCCACTTCTGTCATCTTCTTCTGGTATTCACGGCTTTGGATTCTTCCCCAAACCTGAATGTGTCCACCAACTTCGAAAGATTCAGCAAATCTTGCATTCCTTCCCCAGCAAATACATGGAATATAGTCTGACTTACCATATGGACGATTCACTGCTAAAAGAATATCGGCAATTTCCCTTCCAAGTGGTGTTTTGCGGTAAACTGGAGGCTTACAGACAAAACCATCTAAGAAAATGTAGTTTGGCTTCGCACCTTCAATTTCCTGATCCTCCACTCTGATCTCTCTTGCAAACACTGAGAGCACTAAGCGGTTCTTACTGTCTTCATGACGATTATAAGATCTAAACTGTCCGGCTACTTCAACGAACTTACCCTTATAACTTTCTTTCACATCAATTAAACGTTCCGATACCATGACCGGAATAACGTCGTAAGAGTTACTTAATCGTCCTACTAGTACCTCCAATAAGTAAAAGCCTTCCCCGAAGACCTCATGGCTGAAAGTAAATTCGCTGATTACCTCACCCGCAACACTTACTTGATTGTTATCAAATACTTTATCTGTCATGTTGTACTACTCCCTTCTTTTCTTCTGGTTCGTTTTAGATTTTCTCTACAACTAATTTGTATTCTATCTGCCTTAATTATATAAGGAAATATTTTACATTTCAATCATTTTTGATTGCTTTTTTGCGACATATTTCTTTGAAACGGCCGTCAAATGCTGAAATTTCCCTTAAATTAAGCCCCTTTGCAGAAAGAAATTGGAATTAATTTACTGTTAATTTTTATCCATTATACTATAATTTGGTTAATATTACAAGCGTTAATTTACAAAAATTTTATTTACCTTCCCTTTTTTAACAGTTTTATGACATACACATGCTATCTTTGTCAGTATTCCTTTATAATCTCATATTAATTTCTAGATAAATG
>JAEYWQ010000224.1 GCA_023428885.1 Bacillota bacterium | reverse complement strand
ATTCATAGGACGGGATACTACCAGCATAACTTAACTCATTACCCTTGTATTGATAAAAATTAAGTAAGGGATCTGCACTTGATCCATTTTCAAAGATGATAAGCTGTATGCTTTTACCATCAAGGCTACCTGCATATGGAATGTTGTCAAGGTTGGTACCTTGATAGCTTATCGTTTCATCGTTAATACTTAGTGAGAAATCCTGAACATTATATTGATCTGTTATGCTTGCGTCTCTTAGATTACGATAATTAATAAGCTCCATTACTCCATTTTGGTCTAAATCTAATGCATCATTAGGATCTAACATTATCATATTACCTGCAAGAATTTGTTCTTCTCTTGTTTTGGGATTACTGCTACTTAAACCATTCTCACTGGTGTAAACAATATCTTGGTAAGGAAGAAAGATATAATTATCACTTGAATCCAGTAAGGTAATATCATCGCAGAACTTTCCAAGCCAAAGAATATCATCGGTAAGCTGAACACCAACTTGACGATATTCATAAAGGGAGTCAGAAAAGTAGGCCAGGTCTTCTATAACAAGGGGATAGGAATCCATCTTTGGTAAGTCGATTCCAGGGTACGTATACTCTCTTACCCAGCTAAGACCAATTTCTAAAGTAAAAGTTGCCTCTAAACCATCATATGGTTGGGTGATTCTGGCCGAGATCCAGTCTTTTAAAACTGCAATATCATCCGAATAAGTAGTTTCTTGTAAGGTTGAAGGGTCTAAGACGTATACCTCACCACAGATTTCCTTTACGGCAAGAATATCTTGATTTTTACTTGTAGGAAGTATAATGTATAGTGCTTCACCAGCTAAAGTGCTATTACGGTCTAGTTTGATAATGGGTTCTCCATAGTCTAAGTTATATTCCCAATCGTATGCACATGAGACCGATTGATTCGATATAACAATATGCGGTTTTTCTTTGGTTGTACTTATATAGACAGCTAGTTTATCATTAAGCTGGTAGGTTTGATAAGTTAGAGTCTCTAACAGTTCAGGAATATCTGGTGTAGGGGAGGACTGATTTAAGAGGGGGCTAGGATTCGGTGTAGTGCTAGGTGATTTGGGTGTCACTTCAGTTTCGCTCACAGGTAAGGAACTTGGAAGATCTGTGTTAGTAGCATCCTCTTTATTATTGCAGGAACATAATAAGAGACAAAAGGAAAGTACGAGTAAGGTAAAATAGTTTCTTTTTAAGTTCATATTTCATTAAGACCTTTCTTGTAGAATTATGTTATATATAAAATCAATATTAATTCCACATTATGGCATTAGAATGTCACAAAACTTAAGGATTCCTGAAGGGTTGCACTAAGATGCAAGACAACAAATAAGTTTGAGTCAGAGAAAATGAAATAAGAGAAAGTATGAAAAAAAAAAATTTATTTCATAATCTGAAAAAGTAAGTTATACTAAAACTAACAAATAGAAATTGCTGTAATACGTGAAGGAAAAAAAGAAAAATTGTGGAGATGGGAATGTACGAATTAATTGGACCTGAGTCATACTTTGTTTATTATAAAGAGATTGAGTATTTATTTGCTGCACTTGAGAAACTAGCTCCATTTGGAGTGAATCAGAATATACCCAAAGTATATGGAGCGAAGAAAGAAGAGACTTCTTTAGGAAAATATCGATGGCTATATGAAGTCTTTCAAAGTATGAATAAAGAATATCAAATGGGTATCATAGAATTCTTTATCTATTTTGACATGAAGAATTTTACCTTAGAGAAGTTCGAGGATTATTTACTTTCATTACCAAAACATGAATTTCTCACCATCTATTTCTATGGGATTGATAAAGATGAGATTATTGCTGCCTTAGCAAAGGAAGAAAATATTCAGGAGTTCTTTGAGAAGCATTCCCATATGTTTTCACAATACCTAGCCTTTCAATATTTCTTTACAGAAACTCAGAATCTAATTCGTATGTTCTTTTCCTTTGTAAGAACACTAATATGTGAAGAAGCGGAGCAATATCTAGATAATAAACAGGAAGAGATTGAACATGAGAAGAATAAACTGGTTCAAGCACTTAAGACAAAAGAACCTTTTCTCTATTCTGAAGAACTTATGGGAAAAAACTGCTATAACCGGGGCCCATATCACAGCTTTTATTTTATGCCTTCCATCTTTTTTCCTTTGTTATTCTGCCGAGTATTTGGCAAGGATCAATTTCTATTCTATGATTATCGACGTTTGACAGAAAAAAAAGAGAATGTGCCAGAGCAGTTAAAGGCAATGGCAGATACGACAAGATATCGAATTCTTTTATTACTAAATGAGCAAAAACACTTAACAGGTGTTGAGATTGCAAAGCAGCTACAGCTTGCAACTTCTACGGTGTCACATCATATGAATACATTAAGAGATAGCGGCTTAGTACATGAAGAACCAGTAGGAAGCACCAAGTGCTACAGTATAGCGAAACGTTCGATTGAAAACTGTATTAAGATGCTTACGGATATATTTTTACAATAAATGAGCAATGAAAAGTTATTGAAATGATTAGTGTAATACAAAGCAGAATACTTGGATCTACCTGTAGTTTGGTGGTGTCTAGGAATTCTGCTTTTTATTTATTAGCTATGTTAGATAATACTTAAATACTATTGTACAAAGACATTCTTAATTGTTTCGCTATTACCATCTATAGATATTTGAATGGTATCAAATTGGGAATTAGAATTGATCTTGTATACATAATCCTGCGGCTGATTCAATAGATCTGTTTCAAAGTGGACTGTTAATACATTATCATAAATAGAATAAGACATTGATTCTATTCCTTTTTCAACACCCCGATAAATTACTAATGGGTCTTTTGAACTATAAATCATATAAATGCCTTGTTCTGCATTACTCATGGTTTCATTGATTTCCTTTGTTACTTTATATGATTCAACAACTTCGGATTCGGTATTCTTCATACATCCTGATAAAATCAGTAAAAAAACTATAAGTATAAGCATCTTTCTATGCATATTTTATTCCTCCAGTTTCATTTCCTCGATTATTAACATTAAGGAATTATTAGTATGGTAATATTATACATCTCATGTTTTCTTAATATCAATATCATTATCTAGCAGAACATATTTTTACTATTTTTAGTTTGACAAAAGACATATGTTCGATTAATATAGTATTCGATGAATATCGAATACTCATAAGGGGGAAGAAATAATGCATGTGGTAGAAGTGAATGAGTTGGAGCGTGAATATGAAACAAAAAAAGGATGGCTTCGTACAAAGAAAACATTTGTAAAGGCAGTGAAAGGCCTTTCGTTTCATGTAGAGGAGGGAGAGATTTTTGGCTTTCTAGGACCAAATGGTGCAGGGAAAACTACAACGATAAAGATGCTGATTACGTTATTAGCTCCTTCTTCTGGTGCGTGTAAAGTTCTTGGTATGGATGTGGAGAAAGAGGGAAAGAAGATTCGGAAACGTATTAACTTTATCTTTGGTGGAGAGATGGGGGTATACCGTAGACTTTCTGCACGTGACAACCTACTCTATTTTGCAGGACTTTACCAATTACCTAATAAGATTGCTAACAAAAAAGTTCAGGAATTATTAGATCTTGTAGACCTAACGGATAAGGCAGATTGCTTGGTTGAGACCTATTCTAAAGGGATGATACAACGCTTGCAGATTGCAAGAGGGCTGATTAATGATCCTGAGATTATATTTATGGATGAACCAACGGTAGGTCTTGATCCCATTGGAGCAAAGATGCTGCGAGCTATTATTATCAGAATGAAGGAACAAGGGAAAACTGTTTTATTAACAACTCATTATTTATATGAAGCAGATGAACTTTGTGATAGGATAGCAATCATTAATCATGGCAAGATGGTTGCTTTAGATACACCAGAAAATCTAAAAAGAAAATATGCAACGGCGGAGCAGCAATCCCTTGAGGATGTATACATAACATTGATAGAAGGAAACACAATTGATAGTAAGGAGGAAAAGCTATGAATGTGATTCTTAAAACCATACGTCTACAGATGCTTAATTCCTGGGCTAGACCTATGTTTCGATTCTGTTTAATCGCAAATCCAATTATGAACACCTTTTTTCTCTATGAGATGTTTATGAATTCCCAGGAATCGAACTTTTTAGCATATGTGGTATTTGGTTCAGGTTTGATGGCCTTGTGGGGATGCATCTGTTTTTCCTCTGTAGGTGATATTAATCGAGAGCGCTATATGGGAACCTTGCCTTTGATTTATGCATCACCAAGCAGTTTTGGATTCATAATTCTAGGGAAGATCATTGGGAATACCTTGTTATCTATGTCAGGGATCCTGGTATCCTTGATTACAGCTAAATTAATTACTAGGGAACACATCCAGATTGCTAGCCCGGGATATCTTGTGTTATCTCTGCTACTGGCAATGCTCAGTTTTTCTGTCCTAGCATTGTGTATTGCTTATCTTCTAATGCTTTCACGGAAAACCACACTATATATGAATCTGTTAGAGATTCCAATCATTATGTTATGTGGGTTTGCATTCCCAATCGAAGTCCTACCACAATGGGCGCAAGTGATAGCAAAAGCAGTGCCAATTACCTGGGTCATTAAATTAATTCGTATGAGTATTGCTGGTATAAGTAATAAGAGCGAATATAGAACTACATTTTTAATAAGCCTATTAGCAACTGGAATCTGTGTCCTGCTTACCTGGAAATTATATCATACCATTGATAAACAGATTCGAATTAAGGCAAGCTTGGAGGTGAGTTAACTATGAAAAATTTTTGGAAGATGAGTTATTTGGATTTTAAAGCACATTTAGGACCATTTCAACTGGAAGAGTTTCTAACAATGAATACAATGTATCCATTTTTAACACTAGTATTTTATTGTCTGCTTGCTAGGTTTTCCTTTCAAACCCAGGATCTGACCCAATGGGTAGTGGGAAATTCCTATCTTCTTTGTACTAATGTCTGCATTTTTTCTTTGGGGATCTCCTTTTATGGCGAACGTTGCTATGGTAGAATTCGATCTATCGTTTGTTCGCCTATCTCAAAGATTCAAATCATGATACAAAAAGGGGTTTTTCCATGTTTTGTTTGTGTAATTACAACTTTTCTTGGTTTTTTAGCAGGAGGATTGTTGTTTCAGCTACCACTTGGTAAGATTCATTGGGGGATGTACTTTGTAATATTGCTTTTGGCAATGCTGGGTGCCTGTGCCTTAGGGTTGTTTCTTGGGACAATTGGTCTTCTGACAGACCAGATGCATCTAATATTAAACACAATGAGTTATGTCATGCTGATATTTACTGGAGCCAATTTTTCAGTCAGTCAATTACCTTTTTGGGGAAGAATGATTTCACAGATGTTGCCATTAAGCAGAAGCATAAAAGCAGCAAATATGTTATTTGCTGATTATGATGGAGGAAGGATATTTGAATTATTGCTAGGAGAATTTATAGTTGGGCTGATCTATCTCTTGGCAGCAAAGGTATTGCTTTCTTATACAGAACGTAAGGCTATTCGAAAAGGATGCTTAGAAATATTCTGATTGTAATTCCTCTAAAAAAATGTTATGCTACCAACGATAAACTCATATTGTATTTTTAATAAATAGAAATCAAGATAAAGAAGACAATATGTAAAGAAACGGTATGCTTATACAGTAAGATAGATTACGAGTAAGCAGCACAGCGCATAGGGAACATTCGCTGGATTGATAACGAAAGAGGTTAATATGATTAAAGCTGAGAACTTATCCTATTCTTTTCCAGAAAAGGAGTTATACAATAAAATTTCATTTACGATAGAAGAGGATCAACATTGTGCCTTTATAGGAACAAGTGGCACTGGCAAAAGTACTTTGATTGAGATGATTATGGATCCGGAGCGATTTATGTTCACAGGAAAACTTGAGATTTCTCCAGACTGCAGAATCGGTTATGTATCACAATTCTCTCAGTTAGATAAAACCAAGGAAATTACTGTTTTTGAATATTTAGGAGAAAGATTTATTCAGCTGCAAAATGAAATTACAGAGATTTGTTCTGAAATGGAAAGCGCTGTAGATCTTGATCCTTTGATGGAACGATATCAGCAAGCTTTGGATGCATTTCAAGCCATGGATGGGGATAATTTTGAAAGTAACATTACGAAAAAACTAAATCTTGTAAATCTTTCTAAACATGAAAATCTTTTGGTGTCCAAGTTAAGCGGTGGTGAGTTTAAATTAGTTCAAGTAATCAAAGAATCTTTAACGGCTCCAGATCTGATGATCATGGATGAACCAGATGTGTTTTTGGATTTTGAACACTTAAACTCTCTGAAAAGCTTAATCAATTCCCACAAGGGCATGATGTTAGTGATTACGCATAACCGTTATCTGCTAAATCATTGTTTTAATAAGATTCTACACCTAGAAAACACTGAACTTCAAGAATTTGAAGGTAGATATATTGACTATAACTTCTACTTACTACAAAGTAAAATTGAGTTACAAGAAATTGCAAATGCAGAAGAGGAAGAGATTGAGCGAAACAGAAAAGTGGTTGATAAGATGAGATTCGATGCAACTTACTATACCTGTGCTACGAGAGGTAAGACACTACATGCCAGAGTTTCCTATCTAGAACGGTTGGAGGCTCGTAGAATTAAAGCACCATTTGTAGAGATTAAGCAGCCAGATATTCAGTTAAAGACCGACCAGGACATCAAAGATGCCACGATACTAAGCGTCAATGATTACAGTGTTTCCTTTGAAGAAGAGCTTTTGAGGAATGTGAGTTTTGAAATTGGTGCAACAGATAAGGTTGCCTTAATTGGTTCCAATGGAACAGGAAAAACAACCTTACTTCGTGATATCTATAAAAATAATCAGGAGTCGATTTCCTTACATGAAGACGCTAGAGTTGCTTTCCTATCTCAGCTTCAGGGTGAAATGCTAGGAGAATCCAATACCATAGAAGAAGAGTTCTTTCAGATTGGATTTCAAAGCTATGATGAGATTCAAGACTACCTAATCAACTATGGATTTACGAAAGAGCTCATGAAGCAAAAGATAGAAAATTTATCTGGTGGTGAAAAGAATCTGATTCAATTGGCGAAAATCTCAGCAAGTAAAGCAAACTTTTTACTTCTTGATGAGCCGACCAGTCACTTGGATACCTATTCACAAATCGCATTAGAGAAAGCTATCGCTAACTATAATGGCGCAATCCTTATTGTTTCTCACGATTTCTATACCATTGCAAACAGTATGGACTATGTTTTACTCATTGAAGATAAGATGGTTCGTAAGGTGAGTATTCGTAAGTTTAGAAAGATGATTTATGAGAAGCATTTTGACAAAAATTATCTAGAGCTGGAAGCTAAGAAAAAAGAAGTGGAAACAAGAATTGCATTGGCTTTAAAAGATAGGAATTTTGAATTGGCAAAGACTTTATCAGAAGAGTTAGAAGGATTGATTAAGTTATTATAATCAAGGTAAGAAGATAAAAAATGCGATAAAAAAGCAAGCAATGCATGATAGATAAAAGACTCAAGCTTAAGTGAACTGAGCTCTCCTATATTAGACTTTAAGTCTAACTGATGAGATTAGTTCAGTTATGATCTTGGGTCTTTAATTTTTATAAAGATGCGATAGGAAATACAAAGGGGGTTCCTTCTCATAGTTCACGTATTAGTTGGCTTTATCTATAGTTAAAAAGGGACTACAGAATGCCAAAAAGTAGTACATCTTGCAATTTAAGGGAACTTATTGTAATATTAGTCCTATATGTGAAAAGATAAATGTATAGGGGGCTACCTAGGAGGAGTTAAGTATGAAGAACAAAGCAATAATAAAGTTTATGGTCATGAGTTTGTTGTTTACTTTGACCTTGGTGTTTGGTCCAACTGATACGGTATATTCAGGGACAGCACATCGCACAGAAGTAACGATCACCGATGTGGAACTGAATGATGATCTTGATTGGGAGATCAGATGGAATTTACAAGATAATAAACATAAGGATGAAGATATCTTTATTAAGAGTTTGCAAATAAAACAAGCAGAATTTGAAGTGGACTATTATGATGCCATGGAAGATGATTATGAGTATCTTACAATAACACTAAACGGAAATTATGAGTCCTTGCAGAGTATGAAGAAGGATATAGAAACAGCAGTTTTAAAACAACAAGCAAATATTAATATTGCTGATTTATATGATTATTTAGTGTTTACAAAGCTTATTTGTGATGTGGAATATAAATATAAAGAGGAATTAATTATTGGTGAAGAATTAGGCTTACCATGTACAGTGGCAGATGGTAAGTATGAGTTATCACCCTTAACACTATACATCGCTCGATGCAGGGTATCCTATGTGATCGAGGATGGAGGAGAATTTTACATACCCGAAGATGATTATGATTTCTTCACCTGGCAAAGCCATATAGGGGCCATCGGTGATGCTAGTTGGCTTGAGATTCAACAAGAGGCTTATTTTAATTTGGACTGGAAATGTTTTAAAAGCGCTGGAACTGTGGTTGGGGAATTGAATAAAGTAGATAAAAATCACACAGTTATTCAGTTTACTAAAAAGGATAGGTATGTGATAGGACATCTAGCTTACTACAAGCTTTCAGATATCATAGAGGACTGGAGTACAGAAAATAGAGCATTATTTCAGTACGATAAATCAACGAAGACCTTATATTATGGGAAAAAGCCATTAGCGAAGGACAAGCTGCAAAAAGATGAGATATATGATTTTGTCAAGAAAGTAACTCAGGGGTGTACCACAGATAAGCAAAAATTACAAGCCATCTACGATGCCATGGTAAAAAAATATAATGTCTATGAGAGCATGTTTAGCCTGGCTAGTTTTAGTGGATATGTAATGAGAGATAATTTATATGACGCGAAAACGCTCATGGTGTATAAACAAGATAGTTATAATTCTTTTGCGGATTTCTTTAAGGAATGTTGTAATCGGTTATTGATACCTTGTGATCTTGTAAACGATTCCTATCTATATTGGAACAGAGTATATCTTGGAGATAAGATCTATCATGTGGATACTGGTACTGAGGCAATCATTTATCATCAATCAAAAGCAAAGGAGCCAAGTAGACAGTTTTTCTTAAAGACTTCCTATGAGTTTATGGGAACACATGTCTGGGAAGGTGATGACTATACTCCTGAGAAATTCAGTAAGACCTGGAAGAATATAAACAGGAATAATATTAAAACAACAGATGAGCTACGAAGAGCAGCATCATATGCTTCCTATCTATGTAAGGATGGAAAGAAGCGCACTTATACCTTCAAGATTACTGGCAAGAAAGTAAATACTTATTGCGAAGCTTATGTATATCAATATGGTTACATATCGAATATCAAAGCAAGTTACAAAAAAGGTATCTTAACAATCACCTATAATTAAACAAGAGACTGTCTCAAAATGATGTCAAGGTTGATGTGTTATTCTTAGTATACTGTTGAAAGAACGATTTTTGAATATGTAGGTCATAAGCGATCATTTTATGTTCGATTATGGCTTATATATTCAAGAATTGTACTTTCACCTGTATACGTGAGTAACACATCAGCCTTGATACATCATTATGAGACAGTCTCTTTATTTTTCACTTTTGTTTTTACTACTTTCACTAAAGTTATGGCCTGAGGAGGATGGAATATCACCACTTACATAATTAGTAGATGATTCCATAGCTCTTCTTGTCATTTTTGAATTTCCATTTCCTTTGTTTTCTGATGATTTTTTACCTTTGGTATTTGGTCCTTCATTGTTCATAATCTTCCCTCCAAGTTTGTAGTGTAATGGTGCTTTAAAAATTTGTCCATGACAAGTGTAGCACTGTCTGTCTCATCATGTATACCACATAGTTTTAGCGGATTAAGAGAATGTATTCACTACAATTATTCAGCAATTAGCTATAAAACAAGCTATGTCTACGCAATAACCAAACTATTGGTACTAATATCTAGCAATAATAACAATGAATCTTTAAATATCCTAAAATAGCCAAGATAAAAATATACAATACTACCAAAAAACCATGAAAATTATCAAGCAAAACATCTGATGTGTATAAATTTGATAGTGGACTGTAGGATTTTGTATGTAGTTTGATTGGCGAAATTGCTATAATGCACCTTGTAAGAAAGAAACAAATAGGGTTCTACATTACAGATAATCCAGAGGAGGATATTTTTATGAAGAAAAAGTTTTTAAGTTTATTACTTGGCGTTGTGATTGGGGCATTTATGGCTTGTGTAGTAGCACGCGGGATGGGTACATACCTTTGCTATCTTAAGAATATATGGTAAAATTTTAAATAAAACTGTATTTTATGCAACCTATGATAGGAAAAAACTTAGATAATAGTTGAGGGATAAAAAATAAAGGAGTTACAACCATGACAGATGAAGAAATAGTTGAGTTATATTGGAATCGCTCGGAAGCGGCGATTACTGAAACTGATATCAAATATGGTAAGCTATGTTTTCACATTGCAAACAACATTTTATGTAGTGATGGTGACAGTGAGGAATGTGTTAATGATACTTATCATAGCGTTTGGAAGGTAATACCACCAGAGAGGCCAACGATATTTCGATCCTTTCTGTGCAAGATTGCTCGTAATATTGCATTAAATCGATATGATTATATGCACGCTCAAAAGAGAAATTCTGAATATGAATGTTCTTTATCAGAATTGGAAGAAATGATTACATATGATGATAAGAGTTTTGATCGGTCTATTTTAGCTCATCTTATCAACGATTTTTTAGGTTCCTTATCTAAAGAAAATCGTAAGATATTTATGAGAAGATACTGGTTTTGCGATTCTATCCACGAAATAGCAAATCAATTTAATTATAGTGAAAGTAAAGTGAAATCAAAGCTATTTCGTATAAGAAATCAATTTTATGAATATCTGAAAAAGGAAGGTGCAATCTCATGAAACAAGAAAACCTTTACGAGATGCTTGATATGGTGGAGGATAAATACATAGCTGAGGCTATGGATCAATCAGTAAACAAAAGCAAAATTAGATATGTTATAGGACTAGCTGCAAGTATTGTACTTTTGTTGTGTTGTGGTAGCTTACTATATAATTTGCGATATCATGCGAAAGAAGATAAGTTTAGTGGGGCAAGGATAGCTGCAAGTGATATAGAAAAGAGCGGTTATGTTTCAACTACCGCTGTCTATGCAGGGGGTACTGGAACAAAAGCATATTTTACGGAGTATGCGTTGAGTCTAGGGGATATCATGCTTTCTCCTGTCAAGGACAATGAGGATATCTCTGAATTAAAGGTATATCGTGCAAAGAAAATTGATGATGTTGAGGCTTGCTTTAATGAGAAAGTAAATGAAATGAATCATAGGTTAGCGGTAGAACTAGGTATTGATAGTAAGGAACAGGATAGTAAGAAACAGGATAGTAAAGAACAGGATATTAAGGTACAGGTTAGGGAAAATACTGTTTATGATAAATATTCCTATAATTCAACTGATCTTGTAGCACAAAACTTTAAGATTAATATCGTAACACAAAATCCGCAGTGGACCGTAGAAACTAGATATCGAGTTTGGGATTCTGAGCCAGGTTTAGGAGGCCTTGCACTCTTTGGAGATGAAATCATAATTTCTGAAAATGATAGTGACGATAACATAAAGCAATCCCTAGAGGATGTATTGGAATTTGCGAATACAATATTTCAGAAGAACTGCAAAATCCAATCAATTACAAGAGATTTTGAATCGGGGAGAACCATATGGGCAAATGCATATGAAGACTCTGATGTGTTGGATGAGGCAATGTATAATCAGTATTTTAGTAACGTAGAATTCTTATTTATGGATGATAATGAGGGGGGAGATATTAAGCTAATTGGGATCTATTATACAGAATATGAAATCGAGGAAGCTTTTACAACGTCAGAGAAATTAGTATCTGTCAAGCAGGCAGAAGAATATCTTGAGAATGGATACATCTTTCTTGGTCATGTGTGTCCTGTCTGCATGAGCGGAAATGAAGAAGTTGATTTTTCTGAGTATGACGGTGTTGAGGTGCTATATCGACCAGAATATATCAGTAATTATATGATTCCATTTTATGCTTTTTACAAACAAACAGGAGAAACGCAATATGCAGTCACGTATGTTCCTGCAGTGAAAGTCGCTGGATTAGAGGAGTATTTTTATGAACAGGAAGCATGGCATGTGGAATGATTCGATACAATGAGCTAATATCATAATGAATGACTTACCAATAGATTAATAGAGAGCTATGAAAAAGAAAATCAGGATTGTTTATCAATAAGATATGTGATAATGTTATGATAGAAAATAAGGAAGATAATTTGAAAGGAAAACAGTATGTACAATGC
>JAEYWQ010000221.1 GCA_023428885.1 Bacillota bacterium | reverse complement strand
ATCATAAGACCTTACACAGTTCTATGTTAACCTCTAAGTCTTACAACTTTTATTAACTTGCCTAGTTTACTAACTAGGAAATCTCAACGAATTTCAAGGTTGTTTCACTGTTCAGTTTTCAATGTTCTTTTTTGTCATTCTGTGAAGCATCTACATGTTTTATGTCGTATCATGCAACAGCTTGACTATCTTAACACTTTTACTCTTATCTGTCAACAACAATTTAAATCTTTTTAATTTGTTACTTTGATGTTAATCGCTTCATCGACAGCTCACTTAGTTTAGCACAACCAAAGCCCCTTGTCAACAAATTTATGTATCTTTTTTAAACTTTTTATAATATATGCACATTTTACACAATTTGTCTTAAGATTTACTCCTTCCTCCTGAATTGGCGTATATTGGATAACCTTCTTTCTACTATTCAACTGATTTTAGTACAGAAATTAACACCATATATCCTTCCACTTACCCCATCAAAATAACCTCTTACCTATTTTGCTATTGCAACAAAAATAAGAATCAGCTACTATTAACTCAAGCAGTTTCCAAAAAATATGTTAAGCTAGAGAATTGAAACAAACCTTGATAAAGGGAAGGACCTTATGAAGATAAAAATAGATTATATGAAAGACGGCGAAAATGAGATTATCATTCGTTGTAAAGAAATCGACGACGAAGTCTTAAGTATTATGTCACTTTTGCATATGAGAAATAGGAAAATTACAGGTTATTGTGATGACACGCTACATATGTTACTTCCAGATCAACTCTACTATATAGAATCTGTGGATGATGTTGTATATGCATATTCAGATAATAAGGTATATAAGTTATCCATGACCTTGTCGGACCTAGATCTAAACTATCGAGACTTTGGTTATTTTCGCTGTAGTAAATCGATGATAATCAATCTGAATATGATAGCTACGTTAAAAAGTGATATAGGAAATCGTATTATAGCAACCCTTAAGAACGAAGAACAAATCATTATATCAAGACATTATGCTAAAGCATTGCGTGATTTCTTAAAAAACTAAGTAAGATAGGAGGCGGAACATGAAGAGATTTACTACTTTTTTGCGTAATGAAATGGATGTGGAGATGTCAACTGCAGCATTAACTCTAGCCATGATTATCATTTACGGCTTCCAGCAACTGTTTATTTGCATCTATGAAATCAAATATTTATACATTATAGAGTTTTATTGTTTCAGCTATTTGGTTTGTTGGTTACAAAAACTACTATTTTGTCAAGAGAAAGCCTACCACCCAAAAGAATATAAGATTCGCAGAGTCCTCTGGTTTATACTTCCTATCTTGATAGGAAGTCTTAGCACTTTTGTTTTCGGATGGTATAATGGATTTCCTTTCTATTCCAAGTATATTATGATTGGGTTTATCATATTGTATCAGATTATTATGTGGCTGTGTCTGCATAAACTATATCAATCGGATACCATTCAATTAAATGGGATGCTGCATTTATATCAAGAGAAAAAACATACCAAGTTATAAGATAGTATCAGTATAATAAGAAGCATACCAAGTTATAGGATAGTATCAGTAACATAGGAAGCATACCAGTTGTATGATGTTATCAGCAAAAGAAACAAACAAAGCAATAAGATATGTCACATATTAAAGAATCATAACAATCTCAATAGTTATATTCACAAACAAAGCGATTATATGCTTTAAAAAGAAAGGAAATGATATTTATGAGCATTATTCAGATCCAAAACTTCACCAAGTATTATGGTAAATCCCGTGGTGTCATCGATTTAAACCTGGAAGTCAAAGACAAGGATTTCTTTGGTTTTATTGGTCCGAATGGTGCTGGGAAGTCTACCACAATACGTTATCTGCTTGGATTAATTAAAGCAACAAGTGGGCAGGCCCGCATCTTTGGGAAAGACTGTACCACAGACAGCACTTCTATTCTTGAAGACATCGGTTATATGCCAGCCGAAGCAATGTTTTATAATGATATGAAAGTCCAGGACCTTATTAAATTATCAGCTAACTTACATAGGAAAGATTGTAGCAAAGAAGCAAAGGACTTATGTGACCGCTTTCAACTAGACATCAAGAAAAAGATCTGCGAATTGAGTCTTGGAAACCGTAAAAAAGTGAGTATCATATGTGCCCTCCAACACACTCCCCAACTCTATATCTTAGATGAGCCAACCTCTGGTCTTGATCCACTGATGCAAAAAGAGTTTTTTGATGTTTTAACTAAGCGTAACAAAGAGGGAGCAACTGTCTTCCTTTCTTCCCACGTATTAAATGAAATTAAACGCTATTGTAATAATGCTGCTATCATTCGAGAGGGTAAGCTTATTGCTCATAGTACTGTTTACGAACTATCTAAGAGTGATACCAAAAAAATTAGTGTTTATGGGATAACTAGCTTACCTACGCTCCCTGGAGCCAGTAAGGTAGAGTATGCTTCAGACCACATCAGTTTTTTGTATCAAGGTTTAGTCCCAGATCTTTTACAGGCTTTACATGGACTATCAATTACTGATATCTCTATCACAAACTTGGATTTGGATGAGATCTTTATGCATTTCTATGAGAGTGTATCATGAGTTTGATATATTAATATAAGACATCTTTGGAGAGCTTAATACACTAGTTAATTTCAGAAACAGGAGGTTATGATGATTTTAGTAAAACATGAATTAAAGATAAATTTCAAACAGTTATTCATATGGTCAGGTGTCGTTGGCTTAGTGGTTTTTGGATTAATGATCATCTACCCAGAATGGTCAGCCGGCATGGAAGATATGGCAATGATGTTTGAGAAGATGGGCTCTTTTACAAAAGCCTTTGGACTTGATAAAATAGATATGGCAACAGCTACTGGCTACTATTCCGTCGAGAGTGGTACCATGATCGCAATTGGTGGTGCAATGTTTTCGGCCTTACTAGGCACAGGAATGTTAGCCAAAGAAGAAGCAAATCACACAGCAGAATTCTTACTCACTACTCCTAATTCACGCCGCCATATTATATCTCAAAAACTTCTTTCTCTAACTTTATTAATCATTATATTTAATGCCTTTATACTTTTGGCCGCACTTTTAGGATTTGCTTCCATTGGTGAGTCTATTTCAAGCACTATTTTCTTATATCATCTAGCTCTTCTCATCATGCAATTAGAGATTGGCTATCTCTGCTTTGGTATTTCAGCTTTTTTAAAGCGTTTTTCCTTTGGATTAGGTATTGCAATCTCTTTGTTATTATATTTTATCAATGTTCTGTCAAACATGAGTGAAGATTTAAATGCTTTTAACTATATCACACCATTTTATTATTCCGATGGTGCAAGGATATTCTCAAGTAACACAATTGAACTAGAATATGTCGGTATTGGATTAGCAGTCTCACTCCTTAGTATTTTCTTTGCTTATACAAAATACATAAAAAAAGATATTGCAAATTAACAAAAGCGGGGGCAACTGAATGCTCCCGCTTTTAATATGCTCTTTGACTCAACACGAAATTACTTTGCTTCTTCCTTCTTAATTGGAATCACATTGTTATCCATAACTTTTTCAGCCTTACGTCTTCTACGAACCTTTTTCTCTTTTACAACTGTCTTAAAGAGTTCTGGTTTTGCAACTCTGCTATGTACAATGC
>JAEYWQ010000204.1 GCA_023428885.1 Bacillota bacterium | reverse complement strand
TATTTATCTCTATACGAAGGGGGCGTTAAAGAAAGTTGACAGCTCATTGAGTGAGGCAGCAGAAAGTCTTGGATGTAATGCATTCCGCAAAATAACTACTATAATTATCCCTTTGATTGCTC
Source organism: Bacillota bacterium (assembly GCA_023428885.1). Classification (GTDB taxonomy): domain Bacteria; phylum Bacillota; class Clostridia; order Lachnospirales; family Lachnospiraceae; genus Lachnoclostridium. The sequence continues at coordinate 8,952 of JAEYWQ010000204.1, read as the reverse complement.
CAACTATCTTAGCTGGATCCTTACTGGTCTTTATGAACGCTTTGGCAGACTTTGGTACACCAATGTTGCTGGGTGAAGGTTATACCGTCATGCCAGTATTAATCTACAATGAATTTATCTCTGAGATGGGTGGGAAAGCAAACTTTGCAGCAGCCTTGGCCGTGATTCTTGTTATTATTACAGGTGTCATGTTCCTGATTCAAAAGTATGTGGTAAATAAGAAATCCTTTACCATGAGTTCTCTACGTCCAATTCAGGAGAAAAAATTATATGGAGGCAAAAATATATTATTACATGTTTTAGTTTTCTTCGTTGTATTTTTATCGATTATCCCCCAGGTCACCGTAATATTTACTTCCTTTAAAGCAACCAGAGGTGCCTTGTTTGTAGAAGGCTTTTCCCTAGATAGTTATAGAACAATCTTTAAGAATCTAGGTACACCGATTCTTAATACCTTTAAGTTTGGTATTATAGCAATTATCATTATTGTATTCTTAGCAATATTTATTGCTTATATCACAACAAGAAGAAGAAGCTGGTTGACCAATATGATTGACTCTATGACGATGTTCCCATATATTATTCCAGGATCCGTACTTGGTATTACCTTATTGCTGGCTTTTAATAAAAAGCCTCTGTTATTAAGCGGGACAGCGACCATAATTGTGGTAGCCTTTGTGGTACGACGTCTGCCATACACCTTACGTTCCAGTGCAGCAATTCTTTATCAGATTAGTCCAAGCATGGAAGAGGCAGCAATCAGTCTGGGAGATTCACCATTGAAGACTTTTTTCAAAGTAACAGCAATTATGATGTTGCCAGGTGTTATCTCTGGTGCCATCCTAAGCTGGATTACTGTGATTAGTGAATTAAGCGCGTCGGTAATTCTATATACTGGTAATACAAGAACCATGTCAGTAGCAATTTATACCGAAGTTATCCGAGCCAGTTACGGTACAGCTGCCGCTTTAGCAACTGTACTAACCTTAACAACGGTAGCCTCCTTACTCTTATTCTTTAAGTTATCTGGTAGTAAGGAAGTAAGCTTATAAACCATCATAGGGAATTGTAGATCCATAGGATTTATTGATTCCCTATGAATATTAATGAATTAAAAGCACGTTTTTGGAGAAACAAAGGAGAAATTTCTAAAATAAAAAGAAAGTAGAGATGATATTATGAAAAAATATGAACATATAATGCTTTTTAGCGATATGGATGGGACTTTGTTGGATTCTCAGGGAAAGGTATCAAAAGAAAATCAAGAAGCAGTAAGTTGCTTTATGGAACAGGGTGGAAAATTTGGTATTGCAACAGGAAGAAGCCAACTCAATTCTGTACTATTCTTAGAAGATGTTGAAGTTAATGCACCATGTATTTTGTATAATGGTGGCGGAATCTATGATTTTGCTGCTGCAAAATTCATTGTCCTGAATGAGTTAAATAAAGAAAAATTGAGTTTATTTTTAAAGGACTGCCTAGTGAAACATAAAGAGGTATCTATACAAGTATATTGTCCCCAGATGAGCTATTTCGTTTCTCCAGAAGATCTCGCTGATTCGCAAACTGTTTCATTACATCAGCCTTGTCAATTTACTCAGATAGATGCTATCATGGATCAACCATGGATTAAAATCTTGCTATCTGGAAGAAGAGAAGAATTGCAGCTACTTAACTCTATCAAGAAAGAGTATGGATTGGAGGAAGAAATAAGCAGTGTGTTTTCTGCAGTGAATTATCTAGAATTTCTTCCTTATGGGACGAGCAAGGGGAAAGCATTGTCAAAATTACGTGAACATATGGGCTCAGAGTATAAGATTTATGCCGTTGGTGATTACAATAACGATATTGAGATGTTAAAAGAAGCAGATGTTGGTATTGCAACTCAAAATGCAATTCCTTCCTTAAAAGAAGTCGCTGATGCGATTACTGTTAGTAATGATGAAAGTGCAATTGCAGATATTATATACCATATGATCGAGAAATAATAAAAAGGAAAGAGGCTTTCTCATAATTATGAGAAGGCCTCTTATGTTAGAATACCCTATGATCATGAGTTACTTCAAACTTTCGATCCATGGCGTTAAGTAAAATATTAATCGCTAGATTTGCCTTTTTTGAGATATCGTTCTTAACCACATGAATTGTATCAGGAAGTATGATATGGCTATCGTTAGAACTTATCACAGTTAGGTTATCAGGAATTAAGTATGGCATCACAATGAGAGCAAGACAAGAGCCAAGAACCACGGCTTTCTTGTTCTTTATCTTCTTAATCTCTGATATAGAGCTTTCTGCATAGTATAGAATTCGTTCTTTGGAAATAGTTGAAGTTATGAATTCCGTATAATTGGAGTTTTCACATTTCTCCATTATAAAATAAAAGTCGTCTCCTGCATATTCTCTGGCTTTTACAATCCCTGCAGGGATATCCGAATAAATTTGATAAAACAAGCTGTCATTCACGATCATGTCAACATTGATAATGGGAACATAATAGTTATCAGCTAAGGCTTTAAATTCTTCATGAGGCAGATCTATCGTAATAATACCATCAATATTTCTATTCAGTGGAAGGTTGTCTTCGTTTGCACGGATTGGCATAAAGAGGACGTCATATTTTAGCCGATTCAAACGTTCAATTAAAAGATTGGTAAAACTGATGATTTCTAAATTCCTGGATGGTGTCATTGGGTTGAGTCGATAGGAGACACCAATGATGTTATTCTTTCCAGTAGCAAGACTTTTAGCAGCATAGCTTGGAGTATAGTTTAATAAGTTAGCAAACTGCAGTACCTTCTTTCTGGTCTCATCACTGATCTTTTGGTCAGTTCTGTTATTCATAATATAAGAAACGGTTGCAACAGACACTCCTGCGGCTTTTGCAACATCTTTCACTGTTGGTTTTTTCTCCATGCTTTAACCTCTGTTTTCATTTTAGTTAACCGTATAAGTGTTCTTATCTGTATATTACCGATTGTATAAAAAAAAGTCAAGTAACTATTGACAAGGTAAATTATAGGTGATAATATTTACTTAACCGATTAAGTTAAACGGTTAAGTAAATATTTAGGAGGGTTTTATGATGAAAAATAAGATTAAGAAATTCGTTCTTATGTTGACAATGAGTGTTTTATTCGTCGCAACACTGGCTGCTTGTGCTAGCAAAGAAAAAGAGAAAGAAACAGTGCAAGATAATGTAAAAGAAAATGTGAATTATACAATCACATTTATGAATGGGGATGCTACCCTTGGGACAGCAACAGTTAAAGAGAATGCAACGCTGACAGCTGACCAATATTCATCCTTTGAAACGGTTGCAGATACCGAATTTCTTGGATGGTTTGAGACTCCAACCTTCCTTGCATCTAGTAAAAAGGATTTACCAACTGTGACTTTTGAAAAGGATACCACCTTGTATGGTAGTTTTAAATCCACAAAGGTGTCTGAGGACACTAGAGTTTGGTACATAGCAGGAAGCTCTGAAAAAGGTATCTTAAAGAGTAGTAATTGGGCAGATAGTAAAGCTGATGATACTGTAAAAGGATCAGTGAAGTTGAACCCAACTGGTAATGCAACCAATGAGTTTGCAATTACTCTTGATTTGTTTGCAGGAGATCAGTTCCAAATCGTTCATGACTGGCAATGGGATGGTCAAAAAGGATATGGTGCCTTTACAACAATCGATGCAACACAGATGGAAAATGGCGGTGGACTTGGTGGTTCTGCCAATACAGCCAACGTGAATGTAAAGGTAGATGGTAATTACACAATTACACTTACCACAGACCCAGACAACTCCATTCAGGATACAATGACGATTGTTAGAAACGGTGACCCTGTAACAACTCCAGAAGTAGTTGAAGAAGCACCTTACGTAGTATCTGAAAGCACTGGCATCAGTATCAAGGGAAGTTGGGTTGCAGATTGGTCTGAGGTGAAAGAACTTAGCAGAATCGAAGGTACAGATACATTCTCCATTACAATGGATTTAGCAGCTGATACTGAACTTTGCTTTATGGTAATGGATAATGGAACAGATACTGGAATTGTAATCAAGGAACCTAATGTAGTCGATGAAGCATCTCTTGGTCTGTTAAGCGCAACAGGTAACAACATTAAGTTAGCTAGCGATGGAAGCTATACGTTCCTTGTTGATGCTGTAGCCCAGACTGTGACAATTACAAAATAAGAAAAGAATAGAATAGAGTGTCAAATTCCAAGTTTCGTCAGATTACACTGTGGCTTTTGACACTCTAAATCACTATAAAAGTTGAACTAGAAAGAGGTTACTATGAACAGACACGCAATCCAACATATCGTTGATTCTTCTTATTGCTTTCCAGTCTCGCAGCATGAAATTGTGTTGAGACTTCGAACTGCAAAAGATGACATCAAAACAGCATCCGTCATATATGAAAATAAGTATGTAATCGGTGAAAAGCAGCTCAAGAAAGAAATGACGAAAAGCAATACTAGCGGATTGTTTGATTACTTTACGATAAAGCTTGACTTAAAAGATACTAGACTTGGTTATGTGTTTTATGTAAATGATGGTGAGAGCAACTATTATTTTTCTGAAGATGGAATTACCGAGACTTATGATTTTACAAAAGGCTATTATAACTTTTTTCAGTACCCATATATCAATAAAGTTGATATAATGGAAAGTGTTGAATGGATGAAAAAGGCTATTTTTTATGAAATTTTTGTGGATCGCTTCTATCAGGGGGATCATGAAAAAGACATTTCCTATATTAACTGTAAGTGGGGAGAGATACCTAAACCTAAGACATTTGCAGGTGGTGACTTAAAGGGTATCACACAAAAGCTGGACTACATAAAAGGCTTAGGAGCAAATACCATCTATCTGACACCAATATTTGAGTCAATATCCAATCATAAGTATGATATTAGCAATTATAAAAAAGTGGATGAACACTTTGGCAGCAGCGAGGATCTAAAAGAATTAATCACTCGAGCACACAGCATGGACATGAGAATTGTCCTTGATGCAGTATTTAACCACTGTAGTGATTCCATGATGGAATTTCAAGATGTAGTAGAGAAGGGGAGAGATTCTAAGTACTATGATTGGTTTATTATCTATGGTGATCGACCAGATAAGAGTAAACAAAATTACGAGACCTTTGCCTCCTGCAGTTATATGCCAAAATTTAATACCTCCAACGAAGAAGTTCAGAAGTTCCTGATTGATATTGCTTGTTATTACATCAATGAATACCATATCGATGGGTGGAGACTGGATGTTTCTGATGAAGTAAGCCATGATTTTTGGAGGAATTTTAGAAAGGCAGTTAAGAAAGCAGATCAGGATGCAGTTATCATTGGAGAGAATTGGCACGATGCATACTCGAATCTTCGTGGGGATCAATATGATAGTATCATGAATTATGCATTTACCAAAGGATGTTTGGATTATTTTGCGACTGGAGCAATGGATGCTAAGCAGTTTTCCTATAAACTCAATGATATACTGATGAGAAACAGTGACACAGTGAATCACATGATGTTAAATCTATTAGATAGCCATGATACTCACAGATTCTTTAGTGAGGTAGGTGAAAATAAAGAAAAGATGATGGCGGCACTTTCTACCTTGTATCTATTCCCAGGAGCACCTTGTATCTTTTACGGAACTGAAACTTTAACAGCAGGAGGCTATGATCCAGACTGCCGAAGATGTATGGATTGGGAGAAGGTACGAGACAGCCAGAATAATGTTGCTATTCACCTAAAGAAACTCTCACAATTAAGACAACAAGTATGCTTTGCTGAGGGAACAACTAAAGTTTATTCAGAAGATGATGTGTTTATCATAAAGATTCAGACTGAGGAAACCCTTATAGAACTGTATATCAATAACACAGATCAGCTGGCAAGGGTTGACAAGCGAGAAATAGGGGGATTTAGTCACCATATTTATCTGAATGGCTCCTACTATGCAGGAAGTGATTCATAAGTTAAATCGTGTTATAACTGGCATAGTGTGAAAAATGAGATTTTCACACTTAAATCGGAAGAATGGAGATTTTATATGCTAAGAAGAAATGTAAAGCGTGCGATATCATTTGGTCTCATCATAAGTATGTTGTGTTCTTTTACAGGCTGTAGTAGTAAAGAAAGCAAAGAAAGCAAAGAAAGTGTAGAAAGCTTAGGATCAAACAAGACTGTAGTACTTCAAATTCTTGAAAATGATACAGCCAAATCCAAAGGATATTTAGATGAATTATTAAAAGCTTTTAACGAAGCATACAAAGATAAAGGAATACAGGCAGTAGATGCTAATATGGAAGAGTATACGGACCTTGCAGCCAATGGACCTTATGGCTATGGACCAGATGTATTGTATCAGGCCAATGATAAGTTAATGACTTATGCGGAGGATAAACATATCATTCCTCTGACAATTGAAGAGTTCGAGCTGTATGAATCCGTTCCACAGGAGGCCTGGGATGCTTTCAAACTTGTGCTAGATGGTAACACCTATTACTGTGGCATTCCTGTGAATATTCAAGAGCCAATGCTCTTTTACCGAGAAGATAAGATGCCTGCGGATTGGGAAACTAGCTGGGATAAGAACCAGAATAAAGTAGCAGATTTCTTTGAAAACTGGAATGATTTATACGCTTATTCTAAACTGTTAAGAGATACTGATAGCAGCGCCAATAAAGACAGTCAATATGGCTTTATGCTTTCACTTTATAATGTGTATCTTACCTCCGAGTTCTTGTTCTCCTATGGTGCCTATGTGTTTGGTGAGAATGCAGATGGATCCTTAAATCCTGAAGATATCGGTTTCCATGGAGGGAATGCAGCGAATGGACTCAATGCTATAAAACAGATGGCAGGTCTGATGAACGAAGGCTGTATTGATGATACCATCATAAGAAATCGTTATGAAAAGCTTGCAAATGGCACTTATTTTTGTACCGTATCTACCCCAGATACCTACACCTTATTTATTGACAAACTTGCTCTTTCCTATGAGGCTGAGGGCTTAAGTGCAGAGGAAGCTAAGGCAAAGGCGGTTGAAAATCTAAAGATGATTGAGCTTCCAGGCAAATTCCCAGCGGATGGAGATTTATCTAAGGATGCTAGCAGCATGAGCGAAAATGATTTTGTGAATACGGTTGTTATGGGTGGTGTAAATGGTTATGGAATCAGTTCCTATACAAAATACAGAGAAGAGTGCATCGAATTTGTAAACTTTGCAACTGGCTATGATATGATCAAGACCAGAGCAGATATACTTGGAATTGCTCCTGTAAGAGAAGATGTTGCAAAAGAAGTGGGTGGAGTAAGTGATACGATTTTTGCAAGTCTTGCAGCAGGAAGAATCTATCTTATGCCATCAATTAAGGCAGTGGATCAAATCTGGACACCTGGGGAGACAATCTTAGCAGATGTGGCTAAGGATGCATTCCGAAAGATCAATGGTGAAACTGAGAAGTATGTGACCAAAGAAGATTTTCAAGCTGCTCTAGAGACAATCGATAAGAATATCTATGATGCAATTTATACGTTATCCAAATGATAGAAAGGATAGGAAGCTATGAGTATAAAACATATCTTAAACAACATGAAAGAGGTCCTTCTTCATTCCTCCTTTCCTGTAAAAGCCTCCCTGTGTATCATGGGAACAGGGCAAATGATGTATAAGCAATGGTTGAAAGGCTTCCTGTATTTCCTGGCATTTGTAGGCATGCTTTCCTATATGATTATCTTTGGATTTGGCGATATCGCAGGCTTTTTTACCCTGGGAACGACTGAGGCAGATCCTTGGCTTGGCAGGCAAGGTGACGATTCGGTCATCATGATGTTACGCGGATTAATAGCCTTCCTATTTATCATAGGTTTTCTTCTTTTATATGCCTCCAATATCCGGGATATATTAACTACGGAAAAGAAAGTGAGTCAAGGAAAACACTTGCTTTCTTTTGGCAAAGCGGTTCAGATATTTGTGGATCGTAAGTTCTACATAACAGCACTAATGGTACCTATTGCAGGTGTACTCATTATTAACCTAGTCCCGATTATATTCATGATTATCATCTCCTTTACCAATTATGGAGGTGATATTGTACCACCAAAGCTTATTGATTGGATCGGTCTAGAGAATTATAAGAAAATATTGTCTCTGGGACAGATCAAAGATACCTTCTTTAGGATTCTATCTTGGAACATTATATGGGCTCTTGCAGCTACCTTTCTAAATTATTTTGGAGGTTTAGGCTTAGCACTTTTGCTAAATAAGAAATGTGTCAAGGGTAAGCGTTTCTGGAGAGCCTTTCCAATCCTATCCTATGCAGTTCCTGGATTTATAACCTTACTTGCATTTAAGTTTATGTTCTCTTATGGTGGTCCAATTAATCACTATATAACGCAAGCAGGTGGGAATGCAATCGGCTTTTTGGATATCGATGCTGGAATCAAAGCAAAACTCATAGGTATATTTGTCAACGCCTGGATCTGTATTCCAACATCCATGTTACTCGCTACAGGAATACTATCCAATATGAATACAGACCTCTATGAGGCAGCAAGTATTGATGGTGCCTCCAAATGGAAGCAGTTTAAGAGTATTACCTTACCATTCGTTATATTTTCCACGACTCCAGTATTAATCACAAGTTTCATAGGTAACTTCAACAACTTTGGAGTATTCTATTTCTTACGAGGTGGTTTGTATATGGATGGATATTTCCTGGCCAGTGATACAGACCTCTTGATTAACTGGCTCTATAATTTATCCATCGACAATAACTACTATGCCATAGGAGCAGCGGTTAGCTTGATTATCTTTATCATTACTTCAATTTTCTCACTTGCTGTTTATGTGAAGAGTGCAGCCTTTCAGAAGGAGGATACGTTCCGATGAAGAAGAAACATTTCCGTAAAAAAAGTATCGCTGATACCACAATCACCTAT
>JAEYWQ010000155.1 GCA_023428885.1 Bacillota bacterium | reverse complement strand
TCGCCTTTTGTGGCAATGGTACCTATTAAAGTGTTATAGTAATCATTGATACTATTCTTTGTTAATGTATTAGGAGATATTGTTGCAAATGGTTCGTTCCATTTTGAAAGTAATTTCTCCGTGGTCTTTATGTCATAGTCCCCAGTATTGGTATTCAGACTTAATGGAATCTTTGATTTGTTTTCAATGATTTCTTGATTAACCTCAATCTCGCCAACAGTGTACAAGGAGTAATTGTTGTTTGCTACCTCTTCATTGTAGACCAATGCTCCTTCAATCGTTGTTCCATCTGCAAGGATAATCGTTTGCGCTGGCATATACCGATCCATTGACTTACGGCTAAATAATTCAATTCCCATGCTTCCTGGTGGTCCATCCTGTCCAACCGCAGCATTTTCAGTATCTAAGATTTTAATAACCGTATCTTCTTCATAAGTATACTCTGTTCCATTCGATAAGGTAACGGTAGTTCCTGCTGCTATCGTAACTTCTTTGTTCGGTGAAAACACATCATTTAACATGGTAACTAAGCCATGAATCAATTGATCAAACTGCGCCTGGGTTGACATAATAATCGAAGGATCTATCTTTCTATTGTAGGCTTTCACCTGATCCTCGTACTGCTTCATAACTACAACAAAGGCATCTTCGTCTAAGATTCCATCTTCATCCTTATAATCCTCTTGCTTTGGTGCAATTGGGATATCAACATATTTCCCCACCTTGGTACCACGCGCCAAAAGCAAGCCCTTCAAACCTCCCACATCCGTGTCGTTGACAGAGCTTGGAATATTGTCTGGATTGTATACCGCGCTAAACCCATATGGCGGCCAAACTGGAATGAGCATCTCGGAGTTCTCCATGATACCAGTGGTATCTGCATAGAAGGCTTCCGCTCCCATCTCTAGCTTACGCATATCAGAAACTGACATTGTCCCCATTTTCATGGTTACTTCTTCAGCTACAAAAGGCATCCCTTCCACATTTACAGTGATTCGACCCTCTAGGTTTTCCTTATAAGTAATACTAACCATGCTGCTAAGCTCATCAAGTAAACTATTTCGTCTATCACGAAGGTCATTTGCTTTCTCTAAGCGATTACTTTCATAAAAACAAATACTGTCGTTTAACTTAGTAATTTCGTCACCAATTTCATTAATTCGCTCAACATAATTAGATACTTTATAATTCAAGTTTAGCTGATATTCACTTAATTGCTTATAAATATTTTCTGCACGTTCTATAAAGCTTACAGAGGTTTCCACCAAAGAAGCTCTTTTTACTAGGCTGTCAGGTTCCTTTGCTAATTCCTGCAGATTCTTCCAGAATTCTGCCAAGTTGTCCTGGAAAGCAACTCCCTCTAACTCACCCATTAAATTTTCAATTTCACTTACTGTTTCGTACTGAGAATCATAGAAACCCTGTCTACCTAACTCAGTTCGATAAGATTTATCTAAAAAAGTATCACGTACTTGTCGTACGACTGCTGTTTCTGCTCCTAAGCCTGTTTGCATTGGGGAAATATAAGATTGTCCAATTCTAAGATACTGAGACGTCTGAAGTACCGTTTGTTGTCTCACATAACCTTCTGTCTCAACATTCGACAAGTTATGCGCTGTAGTATTCAGAGCATTTTGACTTACACCCAATCCCGATACCCCAACATATAAACTACTCATTAGGCCCATGGATTCTCACCTCACTTTGCATCATTCTTCTTTCGTTGCATTAAGCAACTCACCTATTGCTTCGCATCAAACATCCCTGTCTGCGCAGCCTGCAACTCAAATTGAGTTGCTCCTTTGGTGTAACTGTTGCTCCCCGGTGACATCCTTGTACTCTGAACCAAATTCATATTGAATTCGATCATCTCGAGGGATTGCTGTATTAATGATCTATTTCTATTATTAATTTCAACTATTGTATTCAATGTGGTTTTTAAAGAATCATGAACCATGGATAACTGCTTTTGTTCCTCTGGCTGCTTCTCCATCAGCGATATGATCATCTTCATAGTTAATATTTTAGGACTCCGATTGATTACTGTCCCAATATTTATAATAACCTCTTCTCTCTTGCGCTCAAGAACATTGATTTTCTCAACAACCAACTGTTCTTGCTCCGTAATCTGCTGCAAGGAGGCGAGGTCATTATCGATTATAGCTCTGGTCTTTTTTGTAGCTACCGGAATGAGTTCCAGGTAAAGCTTTTCTTCTGATTGTAACGTTTGGATTAACTCCTGAATCAAACTAGCCAAGCAGCAACCTCCATCCTAGCGTGCTATCCTTAATGGGTAACTTTTCAGTCCCTCAGCGATGTAACATCGAGTCGCTGAATCGTTACCTAAATGGATTCATTAAAATAGCTTTCTACCATCTTATCCGCAAGTTCTTCTGCATTTACATTATAGTTCCCTGATGCAATTTTTTGCTTTAAGGCTGCAACCTTATCCTCACGGATATCAGGTGTATTCGCAACTGCCTGTTTCGCAATCTGGTAATCCTTACCCATTCTTGAGATCTCAACACGATCCTTCTGGCTAACCGCACTTGCGCTAGTAACCTTCTTTGTACTGTTTGCTTGATACAATTGACTGACCTTGTTAAATGCATCAACACGCATACAATTCACCACCATTCTTATTCTTTCAATCTTTGGCTAATTCACCAACCATCTTACCTCATATATCGGATGTTTCTTTTATTACTTTAGTCCCAATTTTAAAAGTTTACAA
>JAEYWQ010000151.1 GCA_023428885.1 Bacillota bacterium | reverse complement strand
ATCGTGGATATTCCACAGGGATTGACTTTGATGAAAAACATGCACCGTTTATCAGATATTGAACCGGGGGATCGGGAAGTAGAATGTGAAATTATATCACTAAGTGACAATCTGATGGACAATGATTATGTAGATGTTCGACTAATGATGCCGAATGGTGAAGATTACATAGTATTGGCGAAACAAGGTGTCCATGAATTAAGCACTACTGAAGATGGGCAAAAGGAGAAGTGTTATCTGTGGCTATCTGAAGAAGAAATCCTTTATTATTCGGCAGCTGTGGTGGATGCTTATCTCTATCAGGGAGCTAGCTTATATACAACGAAATACATTGAGCCAAGCATACAGGAAGCATCTTATGTTACTTATGTCCCGAGTCTTGGAACAATAACCATGATGAAGGAAAATCCTACTCTATTTCAACTCGCATTGAGCAAACTTAAATTAGATGATAGAAAACGATTGGAAAATCGTTTGACAGATTATCTTAATTTAGATATTAGGGATCGCAACTGGAATGTTTCAAGTAAAGAGCAGAATCAAGATGAAACTGAGCAAGGTGCGAATGTAATCCATAAAGAGCTTGAACCAGGTGCGAATGTTATCCAAGACGAAACCCAGCAAGGTGCTAATGCTATACAGGGAGAGATAGAAAAACAAGAAATAATAAAAGATAAAGAGGGAACAGCTAAGATTGAAACCGAGATTAACTCGAAAGATGGCAAAGTAGAAGCATCAGCATTTGTGGAGGATTAAGTAGAAATGGTTGAAATTTTTGCGGATAGACCTATAGATAATCCAAAGATTATTTCTTTTGTTGGAGGTGATAAATACGACTTAGAGCGCTATCTTGCTGAATTACTATACCAATTAGGATATAAGGTATTATTAATTGATTTATCAGAAAGCAAAGCACTGTCGGAATCTATGTATGATAGTGAGGGGCTTGGCTGTGAAATTACAATTCCTTGTATACTCGAGAATAAAGGAATCGACTTTATTCCAAGATTTGAAGATTGGCAATTATATTATGATTTTATCAATCCATATCTTTATCAAATGAATCATGAATATGATTATGTAATCATTGATTTTGGCTACTTGATTGGTCATTCTGCTTTATCACAAAGCAATCTATTATTTCTTGTTACTGATATGCAAAAACATAACTTTAACCGGATACGTTTACTATTCTCAGGGATGGAAGTGCCTAAGATAATTATTATTCAAGATATTGTACCATGTAAGATCAAAGCCAGAGATTTGTTACTTGATAACATGAGTGGGATAAGGAATCAGGTTCATTGTTTGGAATATGATGTGAATGATAAATCTTCAAGGCTCTTGTTACAATACACGAGAAATTTGAATCTTAAAAAAGTCTCAAAGAGGGTAAGAGAAGTATTGTTTCAGGCATTAGAAACATTGTTGCCAGACATAACGAACAAGGAGTTTGAGCAGGTAATGTCTGTAACAAAGAGGGGGAAGTAGAAGGTGAAGATTGTATTTTGGAGTAATGTTCATGGTCAGTCAGGGACCAGTTCGAATATGCTTGCTGTGGCTATGATGAATGATCTAGTTTATGGTAATAGAAGTATCCTATTGCAGACGCAATATGAGATGAACCAGTTAGAGATTCCGTTGTTATCAGAGAGCAAAAGAGAGCAGATTCGAAATTACAATATTGGTGTAGATCGTCTGATTCAAGGAATCCGTTCAGGTATGAATGCAAAACAATTATTAACATCCAGCTGTATTACGTTATCAAAGCAATGCATCGATTTCCTGCCTAGTACGAATTCAAAGTATCGTGAAATCTATGAGAAGGAAATCAAGGATAATTTTAAAGAAATATTGGCACTTGCAGAAGCTTGTTATGAATTGGTGTTTATTGATGCAAGTGCTGGTATGAATGATTTCATTGAGATGGCATGGGAGGAGGCAGACTTAATCGTTGTGAATTTGTGCCAAAATAAGAGAGTTCTTGATGATTTCTTCTTACGTTATGATGTTAATTATGATAAGATGCTGTTTTTGATTGGTAATTATGATGCGGACTCTGAATGGAATGTTAAGAACATCTTAAAACGTATCAAGGATTTGAAGAAAGAACTCACATTTACCATTCCATATAACACTCAATTTCGTGATGCTATGTCCTGTGCCCAGTTGACTGAATTCTTCTTACAGAACATAGGTTGTGAGAAGGATGATGAAAATTATGAGTTTATCAGAGAACTAACAAAACTTACCCATAAGCTACAACATGTTAGCGAAGAGTATATGCAACGACCGAGATCTTCAACACAGCGAAGGGCTATGATAGGAGGAGTGTCCTGTGATTATTAATTTAGTCGTGCTGATTATACTTCTCGTCTTCTTATTCCTTCTCTCCGTTTTGTTTTTGCGCCAATCACGCTTAGATCAAGAAAATACAGGCAGAGATCATCCGTATTCTATACCTGTGATCTTAGAAGAGATGAACGAATATTTTACAATGTATACCGGCACTTGGATCAATGACAAAAAACTTAGTACCATGCAGATTAAAAAATTAGAAACGGTTCAAAATATCGTAAGAAAAGCCTTACACGATTGTAATTTAGGAAGCTTAGCAGCAAAACTCTATGTCAAAGAGCAAATCAAAGAATGGCTTTTAAATACTTATGGAATTACGAAAGAAACGATTGACAAGGTTATCCCTTTTGAAGACGATAGCAGATTAAGTTATCAGGATATGTTTGATGTAATCTTATACTATTACAAGCAAATAGCGAAAGCGGATGCGTTTGATTTATTCTTACGTGAAAATCAATTAACACCGTCGGATATGGTGGATGTAACAACAGATGAGCCCTATAAGATTACTCCAGAAGCATTGGAAGAAGTCTATTTTCAACTCAACATACGTTTAAGTTTTTTAGATAAGCTTGAAATCCTGGCACAACGCCTCTATCAAAATTATAAAGGGCACGGAGCCATTGATGAATTAAGAGATATGAACATCGATGGAATCTCTGGTGGTGTTTCGGGATCTATCAAAGAAGCAATGACCTCTTCAATGGCAGATGTGCCAATCAACGGAATCTGGGTATTCTATCACGGCCTGATGATTCATCTTGAATTCTTAGCATTTTCCTCTTATGAAGAACTCCAAAAAATATGTCGTAACATTTATCGATATGGAAAACCAGGTCAATTGTCTGCAGTTCGTGGTTATATTGTAAATGAAATGATGGATGGTTCCAGGGTTGTTGTTGTGCGGCCACCATTTTCAGAAAGCTGGTCCTTCTTTGTACGAAAGTTTGATTACCACGGAATTCAAAAATTAAATGAGCTAATTACAGATCCGGGAGCAGAGCTTGTGATAAGTTTATTACAACTTCTCATTCAAGGAGAACAGATCATAGGAGTAACAGGAGAACAAGGTTCGGGAAAGACAACCTTGTTAAAATCACTGATTCGTTTTATCCACCCAAGTTACACCTTGCGTGTACAAGAACTCGTCTTTGAGCTTCATCTTAGAGAGATTTATCCAGAACGGAATATTGTTAGTTTTCGTGAAACAGCGGAAATCTCAGGGCGTGAAGGTCTTGATCTTCAAAAGAAGACTGATGGTACAGTTAACATCATCGGTGAAGTTGCAAGCGCTCCAGTTGCCAGTTGGCTGGTTATGATTTCTCAGGTGGCAAGTAAGTTTACCTTATTTACTCACCATGCTAAGACGACTCAAAATCTGGTCCTATCTTTGAGGAATGACTTGATGATCACAGGAGCTTTTCATAATGAGGATGCTGCCATAGAGCAGGTGAAGGCTTCAATACGATTTGATGTCCATATGACAAAGGATACCAGCGGACATCGATACATTGAACGTATCTGTGAAATCGTTCCAGAACTACAAAGTAAGGAGATCCTTGTTAATGAAATACTAGGTTTTCAAAATGGAAGCTATCATATAAAAAATCCAATTAGTCCAAAGACGCGTGAAGAAATGTTCTCTCATCTATCACAAGAGGCAAAACAAAAGTATGAGCAACTATTTTACGGGCATGGAGGTATCAATGAGAATTCAGTATCGAATTAAGCAATATTTAGTCCTTGGAATCATAACCTATACCCTTGTAATTTTTGGCTTGACCCTCTTTCATATACCATTTTCCCTCTACTATTTTACAGTTACGTTAATTACTCTGTTTATTCTCTACATGGAAATGAACCTGAGAAATGAGATGAAGAGAAAGGAAGAAGAGTACATAAGCCTGGATTGGCTCTTGTCGGAGATCCGCCATCGCTATTATGTTCATGGCATGGTGGATGAGGCGATGAAAGAGGCTCTTGATCACTGTAGAGATAAGAAGCTTCGCCAAAAGATTAATCGAATGATTGAAGTACTATCCAGTCCAGAGCCCAAGTCAAGTGCAGAACTATTTAGAAAAGAGATTGACAATCGGTACTATGGAATGCTGCTGACCTTAAGCTTAATGGTGATGGAATTCGGGGACAAGAATATGGAGGGGCAATCGCTTTATTTGACCAATCTAAAAAGCTTAAGAACTGAACTTCATCTGGAGTTGAGAAATATGAAAACAAGCAGACACCATTTTGTGGGATTAACCTTTGTTATCTTATTTCCTATGATGAGTTTAAAGTTAATCGAAGCCTGGGGGATGGAAAATCTTGAGGAATTAGCTAGCTATTATCAAGGTACCTATCACATCATATTTTATCTATCTATCTTTGTATTAACCCTTGGACTATATTATATCTTCTATATTTTCAAAGCTCCTGTTCGAGTCATATTAAGGGAACATGCTTTTCTCCAATATATAGCAAAGTGTAAGATTAGCAAAAGATTTGCTCAAAACTACGAAGAATTGATGGCAAAGCAGGCTAGAAGTCAAAGAAAGTTACTAAAAGAGGTTGGCGAAACGATTGGGTTAGAGGTATTCCTTTGCCAGCGTTTACTCTTTTGCATCTTAGTATTTCTTATGGTCACTTCGATTGGTCTTATACTATATGGTTTATTTTACATTGGAAGCATCCTTATCATATCTGCTTGTCTTTCATTTTTTGCATATAAGATTCCAATCTGGCTGTTAAGATATCGTAGACAAATGATGCAGATGTACATGGAGGAAGAAGTGCTGCAGTATCATAGTATCTTAATGATGCTAATGTATATGGATCGAATCTCAACTTATGAATTATTAGAAGCAATGGAAAGCTTTGCCCTTATCTTTCGAAAACAGTTAAAAGCTTGCTTAACAGAGTTCGAGAGTGGACAGATGAGAGCCCTTCTACACCTAAGAGAAAGGGTGGCCAATGAAGCAATGGAGAAGTTAATTGACAATCTTATGATGTGTGATGAAATTGGTGTAGAAAAAGCTATGGATGAGCTTACCTTAGAAAAGAATTTTTACAATGATAAGCGAAAGCAGCAAAATGAGTATAACTTAGAGAAAAAAGGTGTATTGTGTAAATTTCTTGCCTTTATGCCACTGATTATTACCATTGGTTTCTACCTGATTCTTCCGTTTATAACGGTAAGCATCGGTAAATTAATGGAGATTTCGCAAGAGATTAGTATAGGCAAATAGTGTGAAAATAAACTGCAATTTTCACACGGCAAATTTGTGCTGATGCACAAATTTCGATTAAACGATAGTATTGGGATTAAGGAGGATCTATGGATAATGCGTTGAAGGGCTTGATGCTGGCAGCTGGAGTTATCTTAACTTGCATGGTAATCGGTGTTGGATTCTATATAGCAAGAGAGGCCCACTCAACAGCGCTTGCTTCTAGCAATAAGCTCTCAGAATATAAAAAGGATATACAAGAGAGCAGTTATACAAAATATGATGGAATGAATGTAAGTGGAAGTGATGTAGTTAATTTTGCAAAGAAGAATCTAATCTCTTACGATGCAGAAAACCTTGCTCCTGTTTATGTGAGCATTAAAACATCAACACACGAGGAAATATATGTTTCGAATCAGTATCTAAAAAATCTAAGGGATTTTTCTCATGTTCGTTATGTGAATCCTATCAGTATGTTTGTAGGCTCTGTGGTTCGTGACGCCAATGATGTTATCGTGGGTGTGGTTTTTGAGGAAAAATAAGGTTCAGATTAGTTAATGGAGGTATACTATGGACAATTCGTTAAAGGGGTTAATGTTAGCTGCAGGTGTGGTTATCACGTGTATCGTAGTTGGCTTAGGCTTTTATATAAGTAGGGAAGCTAAGAACACAAGTAGTGGAGGAATTAGTCAGATCACCAAGATGAACAGTGAATATCAAGATATTAATAAAACAATGTATGATGGAATCAAAGTAAGTGGTAGAGAAGTGGTGGAAGCAATTGAAAAATATGAGAGTGAGATTACCGATGGAGTATTCTCAATCGTAGTTTTCACAGGAAAGAAACAAGCAGAGAGCGGTGGTATTATCTTTGATGCCAAGAACTATCCATACAAGGATACCAAGGAAAAGAAGAATGCGAATTATATTAATCCAGATGGAAACTTCTTAGGGGAAACGGTTTTGGATTCTAATGGTGTAGTTACCACAATGACCTTTGTACAGCAATAATCAACAAAATGAATGCAAGTTCCTTTTAGTAGATCTTGGAGGTTAATATGGAGGAAGTTATTTCATTCTTATATCATGTGTTTGGAACCATATTGTTTTGTATTGCCCTAGCTTTTTTGTTTACCGCAAGTTCGGTGGAGCAAGAGGTCTTAGAGCAGTTGCATCAACAGATTACTCAGACTGTGTGGTACCAACAGTAGTATATGTAGGCATATGGATTAGTATAGATAAATCATTGATTAGCTAGGGAGGAATTATGGATTCACTAGGGCGTATGGTGGCAATTATACTGGCAGTAATATTACTGCTACTTTTTCCCTTACGATATGATGCATTATTGCAGAAGGAAACAGTAGAAAGTTATATGAATCAGGAGATGGAGTATTTTTTTTATCAGATGACTACAAAGCACTACGTTGATGTAGCTATGTATGAAGACTTTATTCAGCAAATAACTGCCATAGGTGATCTTTATACTGTGATGATTGAGTCTTATGTTCCTACCATACCGAATGAGAGCAATGCAAGATATCTTGATTATGAGAATGTATTAGACATTTTGCGAAGGGACTCTAAAGTGACGTTTCAGTCCGATGATTACTTGGTTTTGACAATCCGTAAGAATTCGGAATCCTTTTATGATCAATTAACGAATCTATTCTTACCGATGTTTTCTTCCAAAGAGGACATCACGATTGGAGGTTGCATGCAGTGAATGTATATGAAAAACTATTTGATATTCTAATTGCTATCTGCATCATGTTATTATTTCCTATGCTGTACCTTACTAAGAAAAGTGATGTGATTACTTATCATGCGATAGAAGCAAGAGCAGAACAATTTGTGGAGGAAATTCTAACCCAAGGTAGATTAACCAAAGATGCCTATGAGCGCTTTCATGAGGATGTCAATGCCTATTCTGAGGCAATAGGTATTATCTTAAGTTATGAAGATATTATCTATGAACCAGAATATCGGTTGGAGAATGTGAGTGGTGTCTACAACTTTACCGGTAAGGTTCTTGAATATCAGCAAATAATTCCTGGAGAAGAAATGATTGCTACATTTCTTGAAAATGAAGAGGGCTTTATAATGGAACCTGGGGGATATTTTAAGGTTACGGTTCAGTTTATGAAGAGGGATCATACCATCTATACTGGAGGTAGAGTACGTGCGTATATTTCATTATGCGATTATATTTGCAATTATTGCGATTGTCTTCATAACAATCCGAGACATCTCTTATGCAGAGCTTGAGACAAGTACTGATGAAACATATCATTTAAACCAAGAGTTTCATAAGGCTGTTGATCACGCAGTAGAAACCTTAAGCTATGATGAACAAGGACACATTATTCATTCTGGAGAAGATGCAGTTACAGCTTTTCTTGATTCTATCTATGCTTCCTTTGACCTATTTTTAGATCCTGAAGGTAAGCAAAGGTTACAGCTATACCTTCCTTTGATTGTTATTGTAGATGAAGATGGTTTGTATCTGAATTACTTGTCAGAAGAAATGAAGGAGGGAAGTATGCATTTGATACGTATGTGGTCAAGCCGCATTCCATATCGATATGATGAAAATAACGAAGCTTATGAGTTTACATTATCAAAAGAGGCATGGCATTATGACTCAGAGGGGCAATTACTAGAGATCCTTGAAACAAAAGACCAGCTAGAACAAAGAAGAAGAGAGACAATATGCGCAACGATTGAAGAATTTCTTGTTACTTATATGAATGAACATAACTATATTGCACAACAATATGGGATAGTGTATCATTTTACGCTACCTGCTATGGATAATTCTTTTTATAGCCGGTCCATTGAAAAACCAACCATGTTAGTGTTGTTTCAGGGATACCCCCTGGTTGGTAATGAAGAGGTATATAATAGTGTAGCTTTTGGAGGGGCAAGCCTAATCAAAAAAGATTGGTATCAACTAACCAAGATGGAAGGATATTATCTTTATCATAATCAAGAATGTGTGGTATTGCTGGATAATCAGGAAAAAAATCCAGAGAAAGAGCAAATTATATGCGCTAATAAAGAAGAGTGTGCAAGTTTAGGAGCATTTCCTTGTCAAGAATGTTTTCCATCAGGTAAGAATTACGATTACTTAGGGTATATACATATGAAAAACTAGATGATGGAGAATTTGTATGAGTATAAAAGTAACGGGAACAGGGATTTATGTACCTGAATTAATCGTAACAAATGATGACTTGGCGAAAATTGTTGATACGTCTGATGAATGGATATCAAAGAGAACAGGTATCAAACGTCGTAGGATTTCAAATGGGGAATTAGCTTATCAGATGGGAGCTAAGGCAGCGAAGATGGCATTAGAAGAGGCCAAGCTTACAATTGATGAGATTGATATGATATTAGCAACTACGATGAGTCCTGATTGCTTTACACCATCCGTTGCTAGTTTAGTCGGGTATGAATTAGGAAACAATACCGCTGCAGCAATGGATATAAATGGAGCCTGCACGGGGTTCGTATATGCATTCGATATTGCACGGAATTTCCTGGAGACAAAAGCATATCGTAATATATTAATTGTATCTACGGAATTTATCACAAGAGATATTGATTTTGAAGACCGTTCCACCTGTGTCCTATTCGGGGATGGAGCCAGTGCTGCCGTAGTGACTTTGGGTGAGGGTATTTATGCTTCTTATCTAGGTGGTGATTCTACAGGAGCATATCGTCTTTACTCAAAGGTATTACATCATAAAAGTCCTTGGGATAAGAAAAGGGATAGCTATGGCATCGAAGAGGTTGATTTATTTCCACATGGGTATATGTTCATGGAGGGAAACGAAATCTATAAGTTTGCTACTGTCATGCTCCCAAAAGCAGTAGAAATGGTTCTTAATAAGGCTAATCTTACAAAGGACGAGCTAGACCTGCTAGTTCCTCACCAAGCAAATGAACGTATCCTTATCTCAGCAAACAAAAAGTTAAAGCTTCCTGTGGAAAAAGTTTATGTAGGTCTTACCGATTATGGAAATATTTCAAGTGCTTGCATTCCACTTGGTTTATATCATCTAAAGCAGGAAGGAAGATTAAAAGCAGGGGATAAAGTGTGTCTTGTGGGATTTGGAGCAGGATTAACCTATGGAGCTGTCGTATTTGAATGGTAATAATCACAGCAAAACATAAAAAGAGAGTCATAAATCCTTGCTCTACATTAGAGCTAGGCATTTTGACTCTCTTTTACTTACTATTTACCCTCATCCTCTTTTACAATATCTTCTAGAACCTGAATTAAATCTTGCATGGTATCTATTTTGGTGTTACGTTCTAATATCATATTCTGTAAACCTTTCGATAAAGTTTCAAATTTGTCCCTTACTTTTGGAGATACATAAGTCATATTATTCACCACCTTTTCTAAAATGTCTTATTTTCTGTAAATGTAGTGTTCACATAATGTTCCATTTCTTGCTTTGACTTAATATTCTTTGCCCTTTCAATTACATTATGACGCTGACTTTCTGACATGGTAGAGAAAGCATTCATTGCTTTGGTGTCTTTCGCTAAAGCCATACTAAATCCAATCGGTATTTCTTGGTTTCCTAATAAGTCCAAAGTTCTTCCTCCCAAAGATTGTTTCTTTTCGTGAAATTAAAACAATGTGTAATTAATCTAGGTTGTTATAAAAACTTACATTATTAATATCTCATTTTCCAATCAGATTATGTATATAAAAGTGAAAATCCAAAGTAAAAGAATTTATAGAAATGTGATACAACTTTTCTTTTTTTGCAAAGACTATATAGTGTTAGATTGTAGAATATTGTATATGAAATATAAAAAGTAACGTATATTTATTATATAAAATATATAAATAATCTTGTGTAATATCTGATACATCAAGTAAATATTTGGGGACAATAAGGTTTAGAGTTATTGTTGCTATTTGTTTGCTGTTAATAAGTATAAAACTAGTAAGAAAAAGGGAGTAATTTTTGGATTAATATTTATAAATAATTCTTGCATTTTTATAACACTGGTGCTATACTCATTTTCATAATTGATATATCACATAGTTATAGGAGGAGAACATATGAAACGTTTATTTGCAGTAGGCTTAATTTTGACAATGGCAGTATCTTTCGCTGGATGCAGCAAGAAAGAGACTAAGGTTATTAATAGTGTAGAGGATTTAAAAGGTGCTAAGATTGGCGTTCAATCAGGAACAACCGGTGATATCTATGCAGCGGATGAATTTGGTGATGATGCTGTTGAACGTTTTGACAAGGGTGCTGAAGCAGTGTTAGCATTAAATCAAGGCAAGGTTGATGCAGTTATTATTGATGATCAACCAGCTCAGGTTTTTGTAAGTCAGAATGATAAATTAAAGATTCTTGAGGAAGAATATGCACTTGAAGATTATGCAATCTGTATCTCTAAAGAGAATACAGAATTAAAGACACAGATCAATGCAGCGATTGCTGAATTAAAAGAAAATGGAACTTTCCAGGCAATCGTTGATTACTACATCGGTAACGTAGAAGGTGCTAGCCGCTATGTTGCAAAAGATGTAGAACGTAATGGAAAATTAATTATGGCAACCAATGCAGAATTCCCTCCCTACGAGTTCAGAGAAGGAGATGGATTTGCTGGTGTGGATATTGATATGGCACAAGCAATCGCTGATATCTTAGGAAAAGAATTAGAAATTAGTGATATGAAGTTTGATTCTATTATTGCAGCAGTTCAGACAGGAAAAGCTGATATTGGTGTTGCTGGTATGACAGTAACAGAAGAACGTCTATTAACCATTGACTTTACTGATAGTTATTATACAGGACGTCAGGTTGTAATTGTTAAAAAATAAGCTGAGTGACTTGTTATAGGATGAAGGGGGATTAAGCTGTGAGTAGTTTTGCAGACAGTTTCTATAATAATTTTATAAAGGAAGATCGATGGAAGTATCTAGCAGACGGTCTTAGGGTAACTCTTACAGTTACCTTCTTCGCTGTACTAATTGGTGTTGTTATCGGCTTTGTAATAGCGATTATTCGCTCTACCCACGATAAAACTGGTAAATTACGTATCTTAAATTTCATTAGTAATCTATATATTACAGTAATACGTGGTACTCCAGTATTAGTTCAGCTTTTAATTATTTATTTTGTTGTATTTCAATCCGTTAATATTGATAAAACCTTTGTTGCTATCATTGCTTTCGGTATGAATTCAGGAGCGTATGTTGCTGAAATTGTACGATCAGGAATTATGGCTGTTGACAATGGACAGTTTGAAGCTGGACGAAGCCTTGGATTTAATTATAGTCAAACCATGAAGATTATAATTTTACCACAAGCAATTAAGAATATCTTACCAGCTCTTGGTAATGAATTTATTGTGTTACTAAAAGAGACTTCAGTAGCAAGTTATATTGCTCTTGAGGATTTAATGAAGGGTGCAGATATTATTAAAACTAAGACTTTTGATGTATTTATGCCATTAGCAGCGGTTGCTGTCATTTATCTTGCTTTAGTTTTGCTGCTTACAAAGCTCGTGAATTATTTTGAAAGGAGGCTGCGTAACAGTGAACATTGATCAGGATGTATTAATTAAAGTTTGTGATTTAAAGAAAGCATATGGTAAGGTCTTTGCCTTAGATGGTATTTCAGAAGAAATTAGGAAAGGTGAAGTGGTGGTAGTTGTGGGTCCTTCTGGCTCAGGAAAATCTACCTTTCTACGTTCCTTGAATCTATTGGAGGTTCCTACTTCTGGTCAGATTTATTTCGAGGGAGTGGACATTACAGATAAAAAGACAGATATCAATAAACATCGTCAAAAGATGGGTATGGTCTTTCAACATTTTAATCTTTTCCCTCATATGACGATCTTAAAGAACCTGATGGTTGCACCAATGAAACTGCAAGGGAAATCGGAAGAGGAAGCTAAGAAAAAAGCAATGCAGTTATTAGAACGTGTTGGATTAGCTAACCGTGCGAATGCTTATCCATCTCAGTTATCTGGTGGTCAGAAACAACGTATTGCTATCGTTCGAGCACTCGCAATGGATCCAGATGTGATGTTATTTGATGAGCCAACATCAGCACTTGACCCTGAGATGGTAGGAGAAGTTCTTGACATTATGAAGGAACTTGGGCATGAAGGAATGACCATGGTAGTAGTAACTCATGAGATGGGATTTGCAAGGGAAGTTGCAGATCGTGTTATCTTTATCGACCAAGGTAAGATTCAGGAACAGAATACTCCACAGGAGTTTTTTGAACATCCTAAAAACCCTCGCCTACAAGAGTTTCTATCTAAGGTGCTATAAGTAATTGCTTATATTAAAGTAAGGGTTAAGTTCAATAACAAATAAAATAAAATTAATGATAGAGAACAAGTCATTACAATGCTATAATTTGCATAGTGGAGTTGTTCTCTATTTTTAATGAATAGGAAATTGCGTCGTTTTTCCTATTCATTAAAAAGCCCTTCGGGCATGATGCGCAGCTTCGCGCGCGGAGCAAAAGTGTGATCTTACGTTAAACTATATCGCGAGAGTGTGCTTTTTGGTCGTGAGAGTGTGCGAGGCACACTTTTGTTCTTATGGGAAGTTAGGAATTAACTCTTTTAGCAAATAATTGTGTAAGGGTATGCACATTGTGGTAAACTTAGATGAAAAGTACTGTTGGATGATAGGAGGATTAAGATGGAATATAAATATACAAGGGATGAAAACTATGTAGATTTTGCGAGTGGAAGAGTACTTTATCAACGACCTGGTATGACAAACTTTCCTGTAAGACTGATGCAGGAGATTTTTCTTAGATGTGTTAGTTATTCCAAGAAGAAAGAGAACTTAACCCTTTATGATCCGTGCTGTGGAGGCGGATATATGGATACGGTTTTAGGGATGCTACAGGGGGATAAGATTTCTAAGATTTATGGATCTGATGTATCGATGGAGGCATTGGCGATAGCGAATAAGAATGCTGCTTTACTTACCAAGTTTGGTTTAGAACAAAGAAAATCTGAGCTACAAGTCAACTTTGATAACTATGGAAAGCCTTCACATCTAGGTGCTATTCAAAGTTGTGAACATATGATTCAAGAATTCAGCCCTAAGGTTAATGATACACTTGTTGAATTCTTTTATGCTGATGCAACTAAACTAAACGAGATCCAGCGAATGAATGATCTTGCAGATATTATATTTGCGGATGTACCTTATGGTAATCTAGTGGAATGGAGTAGTTCTGATCATATAATGATTGATCAATTATTAGAGAATTTACTGTCTATTGCAGGTAAGGAAACTGTAATAGCAATATGCTCTGATAAACATCAAAAGATTAGCCTTAAGTCAGGAATACGCAAAGAAAAGCAATTGATCGGGAAGAGGAAGTTTGAAATCTATATGAAATAATCAAAATACATTTATTAAATTTTGATTAAGACCGTTGACGGCTCAACAAAGCAATGATACAATGCCGACAATGAAATGAATATTATTTATAAAAAAGCAGATGACATCTAAATTGATAGGAGGACATAAAACAGCATGAAGATAGTTTTTAAGTATCTAAAACCATATATTGGTGTACTTATATTATCATTCATATTATTGTTTGGGCAGGCCGTGAGTGAGCTTAGTTTACCAAACCTTATGAGTGATATCGTAACCACAGGTATTCAGTATGGTGGTATCACAGAAAAGACTCCGGATGCTATGAGTGAAGAAGGAATGAATTTTGTTACTTCCTTTATGAGTGATGAGAACAAAGAAAGTTTTCTTTCATCATATGAACTGGTTGAGACAGATTCTAACATAGCAAGAGACTATGAGAAACAATATCCACTTGTTAAAGAAAAAAATATATTTTTGATCAAAGATTTGAACAAAGAGCAGACAGCTCATATCGGTGAACTCTATGGTAGGTCACTTTATTCATTTATTGGTATGTTTCAGACTGAGGGAACTGGGACCACACAGGGAAGTGATGAGGCATCAACAGAGTCTAATATAGACATAACACAGTTGTATCAGGTGCTACCAATGTTAGCTTCCATGCCAGAGGGAGCGATCGAGGCTTCTATACAGGCATCTCAGAATGTGGATTCTTTTGTTTATGAAATGGTAGGACCAGGATTTACTAAGGCTTTCTATCAAGAACTTGGAGTGAATGTTAATGGGATTCAACGTGATTATATCTTATGGACAGGGTTAAAGATGTTATTAGTTGCACTTGGAGGTATCGTTGCGGCAATTGGAGTTGGATTCTTTGCTTCCAGAGTTGCTGCTATGGTATCCCAGAAGCTTCGTAGGGATATTTTTGCTAAAGTTGAGAGTTTCTCTAGTAACGAGTATGATAAATTCTCTACTGCGTCCTTAATTACGAGAACAACAAATGATATCC
This sequence comes from Bacillota bacterium, assembly GCA_023428885.1. Taxonomy (GTDB): domain Bacteria; phylum Bacillota; class Clostridia; order Lachnospirales; family Lachnospiraceae; genus Lachnoclostridium. The sequence continues at coordinate 43,459 of JAEYWQ010000151.1, read as the reverse complement.
AGCAGGTTCAGATGCTTATTGTCATGGGAATTCGTATGTTGTGCTTTGCTCCAATTATGGGTATTGGTGGAATTATTTTTGCAGTTCAGACCAGTGTAAGTTTAAGTTGGATCATTGCATTAGCAGTGGTTATTATGTTGGGCTTTATCTCAATCATATTTGCAGTTGCGTTACCTAAGTTTAAAGCTTTACAGAAGCTGATTGATCGTATCAACCTTGTTAGCCGTGAGAGTTTGGGTGGCATGATGGTTATTCGTGCCTTTGGAAATGAAAGCTATGAAGAGAAAAGATTCGATACCGCTAATACTAATTTAAGTAAAACCAACCTTTTTGTGCAAAGAACCATGGCCTTTATGATGCCAATGATGACATTTATCATGAGTGGGGTTACCTTAGCCATCGTATGGTTTGGAAGTAAAGCAATTGCAGATTCTACCTTACACATTGGTGATATGATGGCATTCATGCAGTATGCAATGCAGGTTATCTTTTCCTTCTTAATGATTTCTATGATATTCATTATGGTACCTCGTGCTTCTGTGTCTGCAAACCGTATTCGCGAAGTGCTTGAGACTGAATTAGAAATCAAAGACAAGGAACAGATTAAGAAGTTAGAAAAGGTAACTGGAACCATTGAATTTGACAATGTATCTTTCCGTTATCACAATGCAGAAACAGATGTCTTAGAACATATCAGTTTTACTGCAAGACCAGGCGAGACTACAGCTTTCATCGGTTCAACAGGTTCTGGTAAATCTACCTTAATTAATTTAATTCCACGATTTTATGATGTTACGGGTGGAAAAATTATGATTGATGGTATGGATATTCGTGATCTTGCACAGAAAGATTTACGAGATATGATAGGATACGTTCCACAAAAAGGTATCCTATTTACAGGTGACATTGACTCCAATATCCGTTACGGAAAAGAAGATGCCAGCTTAGAAGAGGTTCTTACAGCAGTGGATGTTGCTCAGGCGAAAGACTTTGTGGAGGGAACAGAGAATGGAATTAATACACCGATATCTCAAGGTGGTACCAATGTCAGTGGTGGTCAAAAGCAACGTTTATCCATAGCTCGTGCTCTGGTGAAGAAACCTCCGATCTTTATCTTTGATGATAGTTTTTCTGCCCTAGACTATAAAACAGATTCTGCCTTAAGAAAAGCCTTAAAGCAACACACAGCAAATGCAACGGTATTAATTGTTGCTCAGCGTGTCAGCACAATTATGAAGGCAGAGCAAATTATCGTAATCGATGAAGGTCGTATTGTTGGTAAGGGAACACACCAAGAGTTATTAGCAAACTGCAGTGAATACCGTGAAATCGCAGAAAGTCAGTTGTCAAAGGAGGAATTAGCATGAGTAAACACAATCAAACTCCAAACAATGTGACCGATGTAAAACGTCCGAAAGGCCCAGCAGGCGGAGGCCATATGGGTATGGGCGCTGGCGAAAAGGCAAAGAATTTTAAAGCTAGTTTTAAACGGTTATTATCCTATATGAAACCTTTTCGTCTACAAATAATTATTGTTTTAATATTTGCAATGGTATCAACCGTTTTTACAATCGTAGGACCAAAGATCTTAGCGAAGGCCACAGATGCCTTAGCAAAGGGCTTGGTAAGTATGTTTGGTGGAAAAGAAAATACCATTGACTTTGGATACATTGGAAACATTATCTTAATATTAATCGCTTTATATGTGATCAGCATGGTGTTTTCCTATATCCAAGGTCATGTTATGGCTGGAATATCTACAAAAGTGGCTTATAATCTAAGAAATGAATTAATGACAAAAATGAACCGTCTACCTTTTTCTTACTACAACAAGACTAGTCATGGTGAAGTTTTATCTCGTATCACCAATGATGTAGATACATTGAATATGTCATTGAATCAAAGTGTAACTCAAATGATTACATCCATTACTTCAGTCATTGGTGTTTTAATTATGATGTTGACCATTAGTGTGAGATTAACATTAATATCACTTCTTGTGATACCATTTTCATTGATTCTTGTTATTGGAGTGATGAAGAAGTCACAGAAATATTTTCAAGGTCAGCAGGTTTTTCTTGGACGTGTAAATGGTCACATTGAAGAGATGTATGGTGGACACCTGGTTATGAAAGCCTTTAATGGAGAAGAAAAGTCCATCGAAAAGTTTGATCAAGAGAATGATAAATTATATGAATCTGCATGGAAGTCCCAGTTTTTGTCTGGCTTAATGATGCCAATTATGAGTTTTGTGGGTAACATTGGATACGTTGTAATCTGTATTGTGGGAGCTTCTATGACAGCTAATGGTAAAATGACGATTGGTGGAATTCAGGCCTTCATTCAGTATGTACGTTCTTTCACACAACCATTAACACAGTTAGCCAATATAACGAACCAATTTCAGCAGATGACAGCTTCCGCAGAGCGAATTTTTGAGCTACTGGATGAAGAGGAAGAAAAGGTTATTGTACCTAAGCTTAGGATGCAGGATATGGATATTGCCGGTGATGTACGCTTTGAGCATATTCGTTTTGGTTATGAAAATACCGACAAGATTGTTATTAATGATTTCTCTGTATCTGTCAAAGCAGGTCAAAAGGTTGCAATTGTAGGGCCTACAGGGGCAGGAAAAACTACCTTAGTTAAATTATTAATGCGTTTCCATGATCTTCAAAGTGGTGCTATCTATGTGGATGGACATAATATTGAGGAATTTACAAGAACTGACTTACGAACTAGATTTGGTATGGTGCTTCAAGATACCTGGTTATACAATGGTACGATCATGGATAATATCCGATATGGACGACTTGATGCTACAGATGAAGAGGTTATAAAAGCAGCAAAGGCAGCTCAGGCGGATCACTTTATTCGTACCTTACCAGAGGGTTATCATATGGAATTAAATGAAGAGGCAACGAATATATCACAAGGACAGAAACAGTTACTAACCATAGCCCGTGCAGTCCTTGCAGACTCTAAGATATTGATTTTAGATGAGGCTACTAGCTCAGTAGATACACGTACAGAAATCTTAATCCAAAAGGCTATGGATAATTTGATGAAGGGTAGAACAAGTTTTATTATTGCACACAGACTAAGTACCATTAAAAATGCAGATATTATCTTATGCATGAAGGATGGAGATATTGTAGAACAAGGCTCTCATGATGAGCTTATGAAGTTAGATGGTTTCTACGCTAATCTATACAATAGCCAGTTTGAAAAAATTGTGGAAGAATAAAATTATTTAAAAAAGTTTGGAGTAATATATATAAGGTGTAGCAAGCTAAGGCAGAATGTGGCATGCTTGTTAAGAAAATAGGGTAACAGATCAGTTGATGAAACTGGGCTGTTACCCTATCAGCTCAATCATAGGAAATTACGTGCAGTTCCCCATGATTGAATGGCACTTCGTGCATTAATGCCACAAACGGGTATAGTATTATCACACAAACCAGCGAAAGTCGGTCATCATGGATATTTTTAGTGCCATCTTGTAAATTATTAATTAGGTTATTATAATTAGGTTTAGGTGTAAAGACAACAAGACAGGGAGGTAAGATATATGCTTCGAATTTTTAAGACTTTTGATGGCGTGCTAAAACAGATGGATGAGATCGAAGATAATGTGTGGATTAATTTAACAAACCCCTCTCCCGAAGAAATTGCTTATGTAGCTAAGAAAACTGGGATTGAAACCAATGATATGAAGGCCTCACTGGATGATGAAGAGGCTTCTCGTATTGAAGTTGCAAACAAATATACCCTGGTCTTAATTGACGTTGTAACCAAAGAAGTTCGCCATGGCAATGAAGCTTTTACCACCATGCCACTTGCAATCATTGTCCATGAAAGTGTCATAGTTACTGTATGCTTGGAAGATACAGTGGTACTAAAACCCTTCATTACAGATAAGGTAAAAGAATTTAGTACAGCGAAAAAAAGCAGGTTTTTATATCAGATTCTTTATAGTGGTACTTCTGTTTACCAGACCTGTCTTCGTTCTATAAATCGTAAAAGAGAAGAAATTGAGGCAAGACTTAGCAAGAATACAAAGAATAGTGAGTTAATTGAATTACATGAATTAGAAACGACTTTAGTTTACTTTGCAACTTCTCTTCGTGTGAATGGTGTTGTTTTGGACAAACTGACACGTACCGAGAAGATTAAGTCTTATCCGGAAGATCGAGATTTATTAGATGACGTTATTATAGAGAATAAGCAGGCAATCGAGATGAGTGGTATCTATCGTGATATTATCAATGGTACGCGGGAATTATTTGCCTCTGTTATTGATAATACCTTGAATACAGTTATGAAGTTGTTAGCCTCGATCACTGTTGTCATGTCCATACCTACGATTATATCTGGTTTGTATGGTATGAATGTCAGTCCTGAGAGTGTTCCTTTTGCATCTAGTCAATTTGGATTTGGCATTGTATGTATGATTACATTAATCATTTGCATTATTACCTTATTTGTGTTAAAGAAAAGAAAATTGTTATAAACTAAAAAAGTGTCTGCTTATGCAGACACTTTTTTAAATCATAGGAAATTGCTACGCAATGTCCTATGATTTAAAGGCACTCCGTGCCGTGATAAGGGTACATCCTATTTCTCTTTACCCATGAAGAAGAGAGCAACTGTACCAGGCCCAGAATGAGAACCAATGGTTGGACTTGTAAAATTAATTACCACATTCTGAATACCAAAACGTTCTTTGATTAAGTCGGCTACAAATTGAGCATCTTCAAGACAATCACCATGACTAATAAAAACGATATCATTTTCAAAGCCTTCAATTTTCTCTTCCATATTATCAACTAGTTTCGTCAAAGCTTTCTTACGACCCCGAACATTAGAAAGTGGTATAAGACGTCCTTCTGTATCCACATGTAGTATTGGCTTAACCTGGATTAAGGTACCAATAATTGCCGATGTTTTAGAAACACGACCACCGCGGTGTAGGTGGAATAAATCATCGACTGTGAACTGATGACAGATATGATCTTTATTATTAACGATCCAGGAAATGACTTCATCCATGGATTTTCCTTGTTCTTTTAACATCACAGCTTTGTGAACTAAGAGACCTTGCCCTAAAGAAGCAGCACAGGAATCAATTACCGTGATTCTAGCCTCTGGGTGCTCCTCGCACACTTCACGAGCAGTGACAGTTGCATTGCTGCAGCTTCCACTAAGTGCAGAAGAGAAGCTAATATGAAGTACATCTAAGCCTTCTTCTACTTGTTTTGTAAATGCAGCATGAACAAATTCTGGATTTGAAGCCATCGTAGTTGGCATGATACCTGTACGCATCTTTGCATAGAATTCTTCAGGGCTAAGAATGAGCTCATCACCGTACACTTCCCCATCAATATTATAATATAGAGGATGAATAAAGATCTTATGTTTTTTTAGATAATCTTTCGGCAAATCTGCAGTAGAATCAGTAGATATAATATACTCTCGCATGACATACGCTCCTTAACTGTTCACTTCATCTAGTATTCTAAACTATATCACACATTATAACATTCTATTTAATATGGTTCAAGAGGCAATGCTAAAAAATATTAGGCTTGTATTGTATGCTAAAAATTTCAATATTATAAAAAAAATATTTGGAATTTTTATATAGCTATGTTATAATATCAAAAGCTATTGATATTAGGAGGATGTAGATATGAAACATATCAAGACATTAAACACTAAGAACTTAAAGGATACAATGAAGAAGGGTGGATGTGGCGAATGTCAAACATCTTGCCAGTCTGCATGTAAGACATCTTGTACTGTTGGTAATCAAAGTTGTGAGAATAACAGATAGGCAAATCCTTTGCGTGGATTCTCAAGGATCTGATAAGTTACATACGTAACATTTAGACACAAGATTGTAATAAGCTAGTTGTAAGCAGCGTCGAAATGTCGCTGCTTATTTAATGTATAGGAATACATTGTATTTCCTATACATTGGCACTAGGTGCCAAGATACGCACGACTGGGGATGGAAAATAGTTACATATAGATGCGACACCCAGTTGGCAATGCTTTAAGTTGAAAGGAGCAACACAGTGGTTCATCAGTACAAAAATAATGGATACAATATCGTACTTGATGTAAATAGCGGTATGGTTCATGTGGTAGATGACATCGCCTATGACGTGATCGCACTTTTTGAAAAAGAGAGTAAAGAAAACATCAAACAAAAGATTGTAGAACAATACAGTGATGTAGAGCAGATTCAAGAGGAATTTGAAGATATATATAAGGCTATTCTTCAGATGAAACAAGATGGAAACTTATTTACAGAAGATATCTATGAAGAATATATTGATGGCTTTAAGAAGAGAGAGACGGTAGTAAAAGCACTGTGTCTTCATATTGCACATGATTGTAACTTAGCCTGTAGATATTGTTTTGCAGAAGAAGGGGAATATCATGGACGTAGAGCCCTAATGAGTTATGAAGTTGGTAGAAAGGCTCTGGATTTCTTAATTGCCAATTCAGGGAATAGAAAAAATCTTGAAGTGGATTTTTTTGGTGGAGAACCTTTGATGAATTTCCAGGTGGTCAAAGATTTGGTGGCTTACGGTAGAAGTCAGGAAGAACTTCATAATAAGAAATTTAGATTTACCTTGACCACGAATGGTGTATTACTAAATGAAGATATCATGGAGTTTGCCAATAAGGAAATGAGCAACGTGGTACTTAGTATCGATGGTCGTCCTGAAGTAAACGATTTTATGAGACCATTTCGCAAAGGCAAGGGAAGTTACGAGCTAATTGTTCCGAAGTATCAAAAACTTGCAGAAAGTAGAAATCAAATGAATTATTATGTGAGAGGTACCTTTACTCATCATAATCTGGATTTTGCAAAGGATGTAGAACATCTTGTAGAGCTTGGATTCGAGCAAATTTCGGTAGAACCTGTAGTTGCTTTACCAGATGAAGAATATGCCATTAAAGAAGAAGATATACTAAAGATTAAAGATGAGTATGATAACCTGGCAAAGTATATTATCAAATCTAGAAAAGAAGGTAAATGGTTTAATTTCTTCCACTTTATGCTGGACTTAAGTGGAGGACCATGTGTTGCAAAGCGTTTATCAGGGTGTGGTTCAGGAACAGAGTACTTAGCAGTGACACCTTGGGGGGATCTCTATCCATGCCATCAATTCGTTGGAGAAGAAGAGTTTTTGATGGGTAATGTGGATGAGGGCGTGAAAGCTATCGAACTTCGTGATGAATTTAAGTGTTGTAATGTATATGCTAAGAGTAAGTGTAAGGACTGTTTTGCTAAATTTTACTGTAGCGGTGGTTGTGCTGCTAACGCGTATAAGTTCCATGGAAATATCAATGATGCCTACGATATCGGCTGTGAGTTGCAGAGAAAACGTGTCGAATGTGCTATTATGATAAAAGCCGCAGAAGCGGATGCTTAATTAAGGAGGAAGTAACAAGATGAAGGACAGAGGTAAGGGTATACTAAGTCTATTATTGGTTTTCTTAGCTATTGCTGTAATATCGATTGTTGCCATCTTTGGTATCGGACCGAACAAAATCGGCAGTGTACAAGATGTCAAACTAGGACTTGACTTAGCAGGTGGTGTAAGTATTACTTACGAGACTGCGAAGAAGAATCCAACCCAAGAGGAAATGAATGATACTATCTATAAGATGCAGTTGCGTGCTCAAGAAGAAAGTACAGAGTCAGCCGTATATCAGGAGGGAAATAATCGTATTAATGTGGACATCCCTGATATTACAGATGCTAATGAAGTGTTAGAACGTCTTGGTAAGGCAGGTACTATTTATTTCATCTATGGTGAAAGTGAAAAGGGAATTCAAAATATTCAATACAATAACGCCACTAACTCATATGAATTAACCAGAACAATGGCTGAAATCATAGCAGATGGCGATGTGGTAATCGATGGTACTGATATTGCCAATTCGGAAGCTGTATATTATCAGGATGAATTAGGCTCAATTAATTATATGGTAAAACTTACGTTAAATGCATCAGGTAAGACCAAGTTTGCAAAAGGATCAACCTATGCGACTCAATATTACAATACGATTGATGCTAATGATTACCGTGGTTGCATTGCTATTGTTTATGATAATAATGTTGTGAGTGCTCCACGTGTTAAGTCTGCAATTACTGACGGTGTTGCAACCATTGATGGACAAGAAGATATGAAAGAAGCTCAAGATTTAGCATCCGTTATTCGTATTGGTGCCCTTCCATTAGAGTTAACTCAGCTTCGTTCTACCGTAGTAGGTGCTAAACTTGGTGCAGAAGCAATTAATACTAGTTTATTGGCAGGTGCAATCGGGTTTGTACTCATCTTATTGTTTATGATATGCTGGTACCGTGTTCCAGGATTGGCTTCCAGTATCGCTCTTGTGCTATATATTGGCTTAGTAATTTTATGTATTAATATATTTGAAGTAACTTTAACTTTACCTGGTATCGCAGGTATTATCCTCTCAGTAGGTATGGCAGTAGATGCGAATGTTATCATCTTCCAACGTATTCGCGAGGAAATCGGTACTGGTAAAACGGTTCGTTCAGCTATGAAACTCGGATTTCATAAGGCCTTATCAGCGATTATTGATGGTAATGTTACGACCTTAATTGCTGCAGTTGTATTGTATCTACTTGGTTCAGGTCCTGTTAAGGGCTTTGCAATCACCTTAGCAATTGGTATTATTGTATCTATGTTTACAGCTTTGTTTGTAACAAAATATATTCTTCGTGCCTTCTATGATCTAGGCTTAGACAAAGAAAAGTATTACGGAATTCAAAAGCAAAAAGAGAAGTACTTCGATTTCGTTGGAAATGCAGGTAAATTCTTTGCAATCGTAGTAGTAATTACAGTGATCGGTATCAGTGCTTTAGTAGTAAATAAATCTAAGACTGGTGAAATTCTAGCTTATGGTCTTGACTTTAAAGGTGGAACTTCTACCCAGGTTACTTTACCAGAGGAAGTTACAGCTGATATTAGTAGAGATTTAGAAACTTTAGTTACAAGTGAACTTGGTGTCGTAGGAGAAATCGTATCAGTAAGGGATACTAATTCTTATATTATAAAAACACCTGAATTATCGCAAGAGCAAGCTAAGAAACTCAGTGATCGTTTAATTAGTGACTATAAGATTGACCCTGAGTTGATTACCAGTGACAGTATCAGCGGAACTGTAAGCGGCGAGATGAAATCAGATGCTATATGGGCAGTTGCAGTAGCGACTATCTGTATGTTAATTTATATCTGGATCAGATTTAAGAATATAGGATTTGCATCTAGTGCTATTCTAGCATTACTTCACGATGTGTTCGTAGTTGTTGTAGTTTATGCTGTATTTAGAATAACTGTAAGTAGTACATTTATCGCCTGCTTGTTGACGATCTTAGGTTATTCCATCAATGCAACTATCATAACCTTTGACCGTGTTCGTGAAAATATGAAGGACAAGTTGAAGAAAGATTCTTTAAAAGATATCGTCAACACCAGTGTTGGACAGACGGTTTCCAGAAGTATTAATACCAACTTAACAACCTTTATTATGGTTTTCGTATTAGCAATTCTTGGTGTGGCATCCATTAAAGAGTTTGCAGTTCCATTGATTGGTGGTATCTTGGCAGGAACCTTCTCTTCCATCTGTATCACAGGTACTATATGGTATTTCTACGTAACTAAGATAGCAAAACAAAAGTAAATTTTTGCGACGACTCATTGATTTGGGTCGTCGCTTTTGTTATACTAAATGATAGTTTGGTGTTGTCAAATCTTTATAGGTTTTGTCAATAGGTTAGAGAAGAGGAATGTAATTATGAATGAAAAATGGATCCTCGAAGCAAAGCGAGCAGATTTTCAACAGATTGGGACTCAATTAGGGATTAGTCCAGTACTCGCAAGAATTATTGTGAATCGTGGATATCGAAGTATAGAGGAAATGAACCGATACTTAGAGTGTAACTTATCAATGTTACATAATGCTAGACTTATGAAGGACATGGAAAAAGCAGTAGGAATGATCATTTCTGCAATTCAAAGTAAGAAAAAGATTGCAATTGGAACTGATTTTGACAACGATGGTATTATCTCCGGCTATATACTACATAAAGCGATTACACGTGTTGGAGGAGAGGTGTTCCTATATGCTCCTGACCGTGTAACTGAGGGTTATGGGTTGAATCGACGAATAGTAGATGATGCCTTTGAGGAAGGATGCAGTTTAGTGATCACTTGCGATAATGGGATCGCTGGCTTTGATGCAATTTCTTATGCAAAGTCCCTTGGAATGACAGTCATCGTTACGGATCATCATGAGATAGGATTTGAAGAAATGGATTCTGGTGAGCGCCGATATGTTCTACCTGAGGCAGATGCAATTGTGAATCCCAAGCAGCCAAATTGTCCTTATCCCTTCAAAGGCTTATGTGGAGCTGGGATTGCTTTTAAATTAATTCTCTGTCTATATGAAGAGTTTTCCATATCCAAGTACGAAGCCTATGAATTACTAGAATATACGGCGATTGCAACAGTTGCAGATGTTATGGATCTGGTAGATGAGAATCGAATTATTGTAAAACATGGTTTAAATCAATTAAGAAATACTAAGAATATAGGATTAAGAGCACTGATTGATGAATGTTCCATTCAAATGGAGAGAATATCAGCCTATCACATTGGCTTTGTCATTGGACCATGTTTTAATGCCGCTGGTAGGTTGAATACAGTAGCAATGGCCTTTGATTTGCTACAGGCAACGAATGAGAATGAAGCGATTACACTAGCAAAGAAGCTACGTGAATTGAATGAAGAACGAAAGAACATGACTTTACGTGGTTTGGAACAAGCCATCGAACTGATTGAGAATTCAGATCGTAAAAATGATAAGGTTCTTGTAGTGCTGCTAAAAGATACTCATGAGAGTTTAGTTGGTATCATTGCTGGGCGTCTTCGTGAAAATTATCATAAACCAGCCATTGTGTGTGTTGAAACTGAGCATGGGATTAAAGGTTCAGGTCGTTCCATTGAAGCTTATAATATGTTTGAGGAATTAATAAAATGTAAAGACTTATTAGGAAAGTTTGGTGGTCACCCTATGGCTGCCGGCTTATCTTTACCATTTGATCAATTTGAGGCCTTAAGAAAGAGGTTAAATGAGAACACGACTCTCACAGAGGCTGACTTTGTACCAATCGTGCGTATTGATGTTCCACTGCCAGTTGGAGAGTTATCTCTTACATTTTTAGAAGAGCTAGAATTACTAGAACCATTCGGAAAAGGAAATGTAAAACCAATCTTTGCAGAACAACATTTTGCCATACGGCAGGCGAAAGTGTTAGGAAAGAATCAAAATGTATTAAAATTAATGCTTTCAAACCAAGTAGGATGCCCAATAGAGGCCTTATACTTTGGCGATATCAAAGAGTTCCTCGGCTTTGTAGAGCAGGAGTTCGGGGAAGAAGAAAGTCGTAAGATGTTTCAAGGAAAGTTCAATGCCATCGATTTAGCTTTTACTTACTACCCAACTGTGAACGATTATATGGGAAAGCAGACCATTCAAATTGTCATTCAAAATTACTGTAGAATCAAGAACTAAATTAGGGTGTAAGAATTTAAAAGGGAATGAATAGTGAGGATAAGACATATGACAGAAGAATTACTGGAAAAGGATTTAGAATTAAAAGAGTTATTTATCAAACAGGATTATGAAGAGTTGATTGAAGCTCTGAACCTAATAAATGAATCAGATGTCGTAATGATGAATGATCACAACTGGGAGATCGTAAAGAAGTATTTTGATATGGGGAGGAAAGACCTGCTCATGAATCACTTGAACTTTGTTGCTTATACCAGTTTTCTTACGGAGTATGCAGGTAAGAGAGAGCTGTATGGAGAGGATGTATATCAAGAGAAATTTGGATTATTTCAAGATATATATCAAGTCATACAAGAGAAATAATGGAATGCAATATGGACAACTTAGTTGATTCATGCTAAAATAATTTGGATTAAAATTGGAATTGCATTGTAATGAAAAGACATAATAGTTACAATGATTATAAGAAAGGAGTGTGATAGTGTGATTAAAGAATTTAAGAAATTCATCGCCCGAGGTAATGTGATTGATTTAGCTGTGGGTATTATTATTGGTAGTGCATTTACTGCCATTGTTACATCACTTGTGGGTGATATTTTAACACCATTACTTGGAATTATCTTAGGCGGAATTGACTTTTCTGGTTTATCCATAAAAGTATTCGATGCAACTATTCTTTACGGTGCATTTATTCAGGCAATTATCAACTTCTTGTTGATAGCAATCTCTGTGTTCTTGCTAGTCAAGGCAATTAATAGATTTCGTAAGAAGGAAGAGCCTCCAGTTGTCACAACAAAGAAGTGTCCATACTGTCTCTCTGACATTGCAAAAGAAGCAACTAGATGTGCACATTGTACATCAGAATTAGAAAATTAATGATAAGGGCTGTTACCTTAGTAAGTGTACTTTACTAAGGTAACAGCCTTTTTAAAGAGCTCTTGTCCTTTCAGACTAATTTTGGTTGAATTTTTGGAGTGTGAATGGTACACTTGTGAGAGATTAAGTAGTTTATGATATGGGCAACAAGGAAGAGAAAGAAGGAGTATGCATGCGTAACATTCAATTAGTGATAGAATATGATGGTTCTCGATATGACGGTTGGCAAAAACAGGAAGGACGAACAAGCGTCACAATCCAGGATAAGATTGAAGATGTACTTTCCAAAATGGAAGAAGGACCTGTAGATGTGATTGGCGCAGCAAGAACGGAAGCCGGTGTTCATGCATATCGTCAAGTAGCGAACTTTAAGACAAACTCAGTGCTTAAAGTATATGAAATTAAGCAGTACTTAAATCGTTACTTACCACGTGATATTGCAGTATTAGAAGCTTTGGAGGTTCCAGAGAGGTTCCATGCAAGTTTTAATGCAGCATCTTTTGAGTACGAATATAAGATATCCATTGGTGAGGTTCCATCGGTTTTTGAAAGAAAGTACCATTACTATTGTTTTAAGAAACCGAATGTGGAAGCAATGAAGGAAGCTAGTAAGTATTTCCTTGGAAAGCATGACTTTAAGGCATTTTCTGACAATAAGAGAATGAAAAAGTCAACTGAACGTGAGATATTCTCCTTAGATGTGTATGCTGATGAGAAAGAGATTGTAATCTCAGTTCATGGAGATGATTTCTGGCCACATATGGTTCGTATTATTGTAGGGACACTATTAGAGGTGGGCTTAGGAGACAAAAAGGCAAGTGATATCCTAGGCATTATTGAAAGTAAAAATCGTGAGTTGGCTGGCGCTACAGCAGAAGCAAAAGGACTTTTCCTTGTTGACGTGCATTACCGATAAGAAATTGATATGTTTTTATAACAAAAATGAACTATACTAATAGTAAACGGAGGATAAGCTATGGATCAAATTGTGATTAAAGTTAAAGGAATTGTAAAGCATGAAGATAAGTATTTGGTGGTAAAACAATGGTATGATGACCGTATTCTTGATCCATATCGTTGGCAATTTATTGATGGACAGATTGAGTTTGGTGAGGACCCAGCGAAGGCAGTTGTTCGACTGATTAAGGAACAAACAGGAATCGATGCCTTCATGGATAAAACCTTATATACCTGGTCCTTTAAATTGGGTGATACCTTTGTCGTTGGTATCTGCTATGAATGCTATGCGCTTCATACTGAGACAGAGTTATCTGAGGAGTTTCAAGATTTCGCCTGGATTGGCTTAGATGAATTTGCAACCTACATTGACAATCAAGATATGCTAAATGATTTAGCAAAAGCAAACGTAATTTGAGGATAAGATAATCATAATTCGTTTGAGATAAGGGAGATATACTATGAAAACATTGATAAAACAGGGCTATCTATTGGATCCTGCTACGAATCGAGAAGGTATCTATGACTTGATGGTAGAAGACGGAATTATTACACAGGTGGAAACAAGAATTGACCAAGAAGCAGATGTGACAATTCAAGCACAGGGCTGTTATGTTATGCCTGGTTTTATCGACTTGCATGTTCATCTACGTGAACCTGGATATGAGTATAAGGAAACGTTAAAGAGCGGTTCCATGGCTGCAGCAGCAGGCGGTTATACCACAATCTGTCCAATGCCAAACACCAATCCTTCCATCGACAGCAAAGAGATGGTGGAACGTATCCTTTCCATTGCAGCTAGTGATTCACCAATCAACATTGTACCGGTTGGAGCTGTAACAAAGGGGCAGAGCGGTGCAGAGCTTGCTGATATTGACGGAATGGTTCAAGCAGGAGCGGGAGCTATCAGTGAAGACGGTAAGTCTGTGATGGATATCTTAGTTTATCTGGAAGGAATGAAAGAAGCAAAGAAAGCTAACATCCCGGTATTTGCTCACTGTGAAGACAGAGCACTACTTCGTGGTGGTGTAATGAATGCAGGTAAACGTGCAGTGGAGCTTGGGCTACCTGGAATTACGAATGCTGTGGAAGATGTGATTACAGCTCGTGATATATTCTTAGCTCAAGAGACAGGAGTGCATTTACACCTTTGCCATTGTTCCACGAAGGCAAGTGTAAAATTAATTCAAATGGCAAAAGAGCTTAACATTCCAGTAACAGGTGAAGTATGCCCTCATCATTTTACCTTAAGCGATGATGATATTCTTGCAGATCATTCCCATTATAAGATGAATCCACCTCTTCGAAGCCGTGAAGATGTACAGGCATTAAAAGAAGGCTTACGAGATGGAATTATGGAGGTAATCTCAACTGATCATGCACCACATGGGGAAGAAGAGAAGAGTGGTTCCATGATTGGTTCTCCATTTGGCATTGTAGGATCAGAAACTGCATTTGCTCTTACTATGACAGAGCTGGTTAAACCAGGCTATCTAACTCCGATACAGATGGTGGAGAAGATGAGCACCAACCCTGCCAAGATTCTTGGAATTCCTAAGGGAAGTCTTGCAGTAGGGAATATTGCTGATATTACCATAGCAGACCCCGACGAAGAGTATAGAATTGATACTGCAAGCTTTCTTTCCAAAGGTAGAAACACGCCGTTTCATGGAAAGCAGGTAGTTGGAAGGGTCTTATATACCTTGGTTGAGGGGAATATTGTGTATAAGAAGTAGATAATTAGTCAGAGTATAGCTACAAGAAGCTATGGTTAAGCAAGATGTGATTTGAAATAAATTGTAAAGGAAGAGGGAGGCTATTATGATTAATAAATTAATAAAGAAAATTGAGATGAATCGTGCACCAATCGTAGTAGGGCTTGATCCAATGTTAGATTATATACCAGAGCAGGTGAAAGTAAAAGCATTTTCTGAGTTTGGTGAAAGCTTAGAAGGAGCTGCGGAAGCTATCTGGCAATTTAACAAAGCAATTGTGGATGCAACTTTTGATATCATACCAGCGGTGAAACCACAGATTGCTATGTATGAACAATTTGGTATTCCTGGTTTAATTGCCTTTAAGAAGACGGTGGAGTATTGTAAAGACAGGGATTTGGTGGTGATCGGCGACATCAAACGTGGCGATATCGGATCTACTTCAGCTGCCTATGCTACGGGACATATTGGTAAGGCCGTGGTTGGCTCAAAATCATATTATCCTTTCGACGAAGATTTCATTACAGTCAATCCTTACCTTGGGTCTGATGGTGTGCTACCTTTTGTCGATGTTTGTAAAGAAGAAAAGAAAGGCTTATTCATCTTAGTAAAGACATCCAATCCTTCTTCAGGAGAGTTCCAAGATCAATTGATTGATGGGAAACCATTGTATGAGTTAGTTGGCCGTAAGGTACAAGAGTGGGGTGAGATGTGTATGGGGGACAGCTATAGCTATATTGGAGCTGTGGTAGGAGCAACTTATCCTAAGATGGGGGAAGTCCTTCGTAAATTAATGCCAAAGACTTATATTCTGGTACCTGGCTACGGTGCTCAGGGCGGTAAGGCAAGCGATCTTGCTCCATACTTTAACAAAGATGGACTTGGTGCGATTGTAAACTCCTCAAGAGGAATTATTGCAGCTTATAAACTTGCTCAATATGAGAAGTTTGGAGCTACTGGATTTGCAGATGCTTCAAGACAGGCAGTAATCGATATGAGAGAAGATATTAATGGAGCGATAAAATAGAGTGGAAGTAATACAAGTGGAAGAGGAAAAAAAGAGCCTTAAGGGCGATATGACGGAGGGTAGTCCGTCAAAATTATTAATTCGTTTTGCAATCCCTATGTTAATTGGAAATTTCTTTCAACAATTATATACCTTAGTGGATTCCATTGTGGTAGGTAAGTTTGTAAGTGATAATGCCTTAGCAGCTGTAGGTAGTGTATGGGCAGTCAACTTCCTTATCATATCCTTGACAATGGGACTTGCTGCAGGAATTGGTATTATCATTTCACAGTTTTTTGGAGCAAAGGATTATGTAAATGTAAAAAAATCCTTTGCAACTGCTACATTTTTGCTGTTTACTATTTCTGCGATTATGGGTAGCCTGGGAGCAGTCTTTAGCTACCAGCTGCTAGAACTTCTTAATACACCTGCAAAGATTATTGATGATGCCAATATCTACCTTAAGATCTTATGTTATGGTATCATTGGAAATGCTGGATACAATGGTATGGCTGCCGTAATGAGAGCGCTGGGAGATTCAAAGACCCCTTTGCTCTTCTTAAGCGTTTCCTGCCTTGTTAATATAGTATTAGTCTTGTTATTCGTAGCAGTCTTTGGTTGGGGTGTTCCTGGTGCTGGAATAGCTACCATCATTGCTCAAGCGATAGCAGCGGTGGGAAGTATTATTTATGGGCTAAAAACCATGCCTTTGCTTCGAATGCCGCTAAAGGATTTTAGGATTGATCGAAAGATTATGAAGAAGTGTATTAAACTTGGATTACCAGCAGCTTTACAAAATTCCTTCGTTGCGATTTCAACGATGGTAATTCAATATGTGATCAATCGACAGGGCGAACTTGTAGTGGCCGCTGCTACTGCGGCTCAGCGAATTGAGCAAGTAGTACTTATGCCAGGAATGTCACTTGGTCTATCCGTGGCATCTTATACAGGGCAGAATATTGGAGCTGCAAGGATTGACAGGGTAAAGAAAGGATTTTGGTCAGCAACAAGGATTATCGTAATCTTTAGCTGTATCATGACTCCTTTGATGTATCTATTTGGCGGCTCGGTTATGCGCTTGTTTACAGATGACCCTGAGATTTCTAGGATTGGATCCAAAGCAGTTCGCGTGACCTGCATGTTTTATATTCCGGTTGGAATGATTTATGTTTCCAGAAACTTATTAAGCGGTGCTGGTGATGTGAAAGTTCCAATGATTATGGGAGGTTCTGAAGTTCTAACCCGTGTAATCTTTGCCAATGTATTAACAGCAATACCTGCGATTGGTTATATGGGAATCTGGTGGGCAAGCGGATTAAACTGGTTTATAACAGGCCTGATTGGATGTATATTCTATGCTGCAGGGAGATGGAAGTATAAATCGATTGTAGCAAAAGGGTAAAATGTATAGGCAGTTGCAAACTAACGATCATGTTAGTTGCAACTGCCTTTTTTTCACTTGTCATAAAAAGCTGTGACAACAATCAACTTACAATCAAGTGCGCAAAAGAAATAATTTTGCTTGCAAAAAAGTTATGACTTGAGGTAAAATAAAAACAGAATATATGTTCGGTTAAGGAGTATGCGTATGGTTGAAGTAGATGGCAAATGGATCATGAGTGGATATGAGAATTTCGATGAAGCAGCTCTTAAGAAGGTAGAGGATTTGATGGATTATGTTAAGAAGGTTGGTTTCTTACCATTGTTTTCAAATTCTATTCCTGGATTTTCCGTGGAAGAGCTAACTTATCGTTATGGTTGGTGGGGGGATAATCCTCAGATTGATCCATGGACTTGGAGAGAAGTTGTTTCCGGCAGTAAGGAAGTAGCATATGGAAAGTTATTCTTAGGAAAAGCGGGTTTTATATCAAAGGAATATTATCCCTTATTTGCACGAATTCGTAGAGATGGTTATGACTTTGATAGCCGTTATGAAGATGGACTAGCCAGTAGAAGAGCTAAGATGATTATTGATACTTTAGAACAATATGAAAGCTTGCCATCCTACCAGCTTAAGGATATAGCAGGCTTTGGTAAAGGAAAGGAAAAAGGCTTTGATTCTGTGATCAGTCAGCTTCAGATGCAAACCTATATCACAGTAAGTGGATTTTCTAAGAAGAAGAATAAGCGGGGAGAGGATTATGGTTGGTCAGTAGCAAGTTATTGTCTTAGCGAGAAACTATTTACTTGTGATTTTGTGACGAAGAATTACTCCATGCCATATGATGAGGCGTTGAGTTTGCTGCTTTCTAAAGTGAAAGAGCAATATCAAGAAGTGGATGAGACATTAATCATTAAGTTATTAAGAGGATAGTAGTTAATTATTACGTGTTAAAGGAGGTAGATGAGCTTTCACCTACCCCTAACTCATTCTTAATGTCTATAAATCTGCAGTGGAGATACGACTTTTCTTTCTAAGTCGTCGTGCGATCCAGAACAAGATTACAAGTAGGATAGCAGGAATTAAGATATTCTTATATCTTGAGTAATAGGAGATAGTGTGGGCCCAATTTTCCCTTAAGAAGTAGCCAATTCCAATGAGCAGGCAGTTCCAGACGGTGATACCGATTGCTGAATAGATCAGAAATATTGGATAGGGTTGTCGAACTGAGCCAGCGATAAAGGCAATGTAGGTACGGATAATTGGGATTACACGTCCAAAGCATATGATGTAAGAACCATATTTATCAAATCGTTCATGAGAGGCATCAATACTCTTCTTTGTCTTTGGGAAACGATTACCTATCCGTTGTAACAAACGATCCCCACCGATTCTACCAATAAAATAGCAGATACTTGTGCCAAGAATACCTGCTATGGCACTAAGGAGTAGGATACCTGAAAATGGAACATTTTTGACAGCTGCAAAGGCTCCTGCAAAAGGAAGTACTATTTCACTGGATACTGGGAAACAGGCATATTCCAGTAATATGATGATAAACATGGCGGGGATACCATTATCATAGATGAATTGAAGAATTGAGTTCATAGTTGCCCTTATAGTTACTTTCTTATGAAAATATATGCGTTGAACCTAGCAATATGTTTATTATCCTCAGAAAACTTGAATCCAGCTAGGAAGAAATCCAACAATAAAATTACAACATCTTGACCAGTTGAGTGAGGAAGGTTGTGAAATTATAGCAAAAGTAGTATAATTTTATATATTGTAGGTAAATCATAAATAACGGAGGATGAAGATGGAAATTAAGGGTTATACCTATGGCTACCATACTGTGCGAGGAAAATATCGGTCACAAAGTGCCCAGTATTCGCAAGATCGACTTTTTGATTTGGGAGTTAATTATATATGTCTGGCATTTCCAATTATGCAAAAGACATATTCATCAACGGAGATTTTGTTTGATTATCGACGTGATGTGACAGAGAAAGATTTAAGATTTGTAATAGAGAAAGCACATGCCAGAGGGATTAAGGTCTGTCTAAAACCAATGATTAATTGTGAGGATCATGTTTGGCGAGCTAGAATCGACTTCCCTGATGAGAATTTCTATGGGAGGGAAGATTATTGGAAGGAGTGGTTTGACCATTATACTGCGTTTATGCTTCATTATGCGGAATTTGCTCAAGACATGAACTGTGAAATGCTTTGTATCGGTTGTGAGATGCTGGGTACAGAACGAAAAGAATCCTATTGGAGAGAGTTGATAAAGCAGGTTAGAGAAGTTTATCACGGACCAATTACATATAATACTAACCATGGACAAGAAGATCAGGTATCTTGGTTTGATGCCTTAGATTATATTGGAACCAGTGCTTACTATAAAGTTGGAAAGAAAACATTAGATAGTACAGAGAATATGGTTGTTGAATGGGAAAAGGTTAGAAGCAATCTGTCAGCCTTAAGTCAGAAGCTTGGTAAGAAGATTATCTTTATGGAAATCGGTTGCCGCAGCGCTGAAGGATGTGCTATGATGCCTTGGGATTTTATGCATCGCGATCTTCCTCGTTCGGAAGAAGAACAGGCTAGATTCTATGATTCCTGCATGCAGGTATTTGGCAAGGAAGAGTGGTTTGCTGGAGTATTCTGGTGGGATTGGAGCACGGAGATCTATGAGACACAAGAAGAAGCAGATGTAGATCGAGGTTTTAACATCCACAGAAAGAAAGCAGAAGCTATCTTAAAGGAATGGTATTATAAGTTATAAGATAGATGCTTATTCATACATCAGGTATATGATATAATTAGTAACAAGGGTGCTGTTGCGAGTTCAACAGCACCCTTGTTTATTCAGTGTGAATAGGGTTTAAGGTCTTTTTTTGTTGTTATTGTTATTCATAAATGCGTTCATGTTTGGTTTTCCATTCATATTTGGTTTATTTTTAGAGTTTAGCATATTTTTCATCATTTCAGCCTGTACTCTTTGCTCTGGTGTCATACTTGACATTAGTATGGAAGTTATCAGGTTAGTTTCTTCTTGATCAAAGGAAAGACCCATGGCTTTCAATTTTGCATTAGCACTCATCATGCTTTTCATACCTTTATCCATTGGTTTACCCTGGGTTTCTTTTATAAACTCAATCATGATTTGTTTTTTTGCAGGATGCATCTTCTGTAGGGAAGGATGATTCAACCAATTCGTATCCATTACACAACCTCTTTTCTATAATTTTAACATTCCTGATTCTAGTAAGAGCTTCATAGCATCAAAGGTATTTTTCTGCTCTGGTGGAATCAGAGTAGATAACATGTCAAGCATCTGTGTATTCGTAGTACTGTTGGAGTTATCACTGGTTCCTGAATTATTGTTGTTACTATTCTGGTTAAGATCCTGCTTAAGAACCTGCTTAAGATTCTGGTCAAGATCCTGGCTAAGATCCTGGTTAAAGTTCTGCTTGTAATCCCAGTTAGAATCCTTGGTGAAATCTTGATTTTGATTAAAATTTTGGTCAAATCCTTGATTAAAGTCCTTGGAAAAATCATGAATAAATTCTTTGGTAAATTCTTGATGTTGATTTAAATTTTGATCGTTAGAATCTTGATTGAAGTCTTTGGTATAATCGTGATTCATATCTTGGCTAAAGCCTTGATTGAATGCCTTGGAGACATCTTGACTAATATCCCTTGAAAAATCTTGATTAATATCCTGGATAAAATCTTGATTGAAGTCCTTGGAAAAATCACGGTTAAAATCACGGATAAGATTCTCCTCTAAGTCATTACTAAGATCTGAATCCTGATTAAACTCCTGATTTACTTCCTGGCTATTGACATTACTATTGCTATGAAAGCTATTCCAGTAAGTATCGTAATATGGATTCGTATCTTTGTACTCGTTTGATGATTCGTGGGATACAGTTGATGAATCTGAATTCTGTGTTGCATTCCCATTCATCATGTTCATCATGCTTTGCATTGTTTGATACATCTTAAAAAACTTCTGCATATTTAACATATTCAATATTCGATCGATTAGTGATCCTTCGTTCTGTGTACAGTATGGTCGGATACTACGGAGAATGGATTCTGTATCTAAAGCAGTAGCTTGGGAACCTATGTTAGCCATACTCACTGTATCACTTTTCTTTGACCGACCTCCCATTAGCCCTGAAAACATGGAAGAAAAACCTTTCTGTCGAAAGGTCTGCATAGTGTCTAGAAAATCAGTTACATGGACAATACCCTCTAATGCTTTCTTGGTAGACTCATCAAGGTAGGGAGAAGCTGCTTGCAGCATAAGAGCTGATCTGCTGAACATAGAAGAATTGGAAGAATCATTGGTATCGTTAGTATTATTCTGTTCACTCATTACAAATCCTCCCATAGCCATCAGCATCGTTAACATGTAACTGTTCAGGACTTTACATTAACATGCCATGCTCTCATGTCATAACTATGTTTGCATGCCATGGAATCTTATGGTACCTTACATTTACTTTTACAATATATTCATTAGTGAATAGAAATAGACCAGGGCAAGGACTTACAAGAACGAACAAAAAGATGAGAAATGCCAAGGGGACGGAGGAGTCGACACCCAGAGCAGATATGATTTCTCACGTACACAGATGATAAAAACAAGAAGCCATTTTGTATGCCAAGATCAAACACGAAACCCATGTGTTTGTCTTTGTCATACAAAGTGACTCCTTGTTTTTTCAACAGTGTACTTAGAGAAATATATTCTGCCCTGTGTGTCGACTCCTCCGTCTCCTTGGCGCTAGTTTGTGACAAGAGCCCAGTTTCTTAGTGCCTTGACTACCTTTGTACTTAGAGAAGTCTATTCTGCTGGATAGACAAGACGTTCTGGAGTGATTTGATAGAGTACTTCATTTAAGTAACGATTTGCAAGATATTTGGCCATTGGTAGGTTCATATCTAGGTAGTTTCCACAGTGAATTGCAGCAGCCCCAGGTACTTCACCTTCAAAATCGCGAATAAATTCAAACATACCCGTTAACAAAGGTAAGATATCTTCAGAAGTATAATCTTTGGCAAGTAATAGATAAAAGCCGGTGCGACAACCCATAGGTCCAAAGTAGATGATTTGTGGACCAAAGCTCGCATGATTTCTTAAATAAGTAGCAGCTAGATGTTCAATTGTATGCATTTCAGCTGTATTCATGACAGGCTCAAAGTTAGGACGGGTCATTCGTATATCAAAGGTTGTAATGACATTGGCTCCCACAGGATCTTTACGGGAAACATAAACTCCTGGTAATAATTTTAAATGATCAATGGTAAAACTAGCAATTGGTTTCATATAGTAAACGGGAGAAACTCCCTACCTCCTTTTCCTTTCTTTTCTTTACATTGATTGGACTTTCGTAAATAAAACACCTGTAATTTCCGATGTTTCACTGTTACTATTATAGCATATTGTTTCATATGAACCAATAAATTATCTAGATTTTTATTATGAAAATAATGCACCAAGTGATGTTATTGTGCATCTGCATAAGGCTTCTGAGTTTGACACCCTAATCCTAATCGTTTATAATCATAGAAAGAATAAAAACTGTAGAGGAAGGAAGCCTATGATTAAAAATATAATTTTTGATATTGGTCAGGTGCTTGCACGCTTTCGTTGGCGTGAATATATAGAAGAGTTTGGTTATTCCAAAGAAGTTTCAGACCGCTTAGGAAAAGCAACCGTATTATCTCCATATTGGAATGAAGTGGATCGTGGAGTAAAGACTACTGAAGAGATTGTTGAATTATGTGTATCTTACGATAAGGGGATCGAGAAAGAAATTCGTAAGTTTTTTGAAGATACAAGTAAGCTGGTAGTGGAGTTTGATTATTCCTATGACTGGATCAAGGAGTTAAAGGATCAGGGCTTGAAGATTTATCTCTTATCTAATTATGGAGAAGTGAATTTTGCCCATATTAAAGATGTGTTTCGATTCTTTGCTCTAGTGGATGGGGCTGTTATCTCTTATCAGGAAAAATGCATTAAGCCAGAAGAGAAGATTTATCGTACCCTATTAGAACGATATAACTTAGATCCCTCAGAATGCATTTTTATTGATGACTTAGCGGCGAATATAGAAGGGGCTAAGAAACTAGGAATCCACGGAATTCAGTTTCTTGAATTAAATCAAGTAAAAGAGGAATTAAAGCTTTTACGAAAGAATATGGAATAATGAATGAGGAGATTGTAGATGGATAGCATTATTTTTGATTTAGATGGGACGATGTGGGATTCCACCAAGGAAGCAGCTCATGTCTGGAAAGAGCTGGCATCAAAGAATCCAGCCATTAAAGATGAGATTACAGGGCCAAGGTTAAAGTCTTTATATGGTTTGCCCTTAGAAGATATCGCTACTGGATTATTCAAAAGTGTTTCAAAAGAAGTTGCAATTGCAACGATGGAAGAGTGCGTTGTTGCTCAAAATCCATATTTGGCAAAGCATAAAGGTGTGTTACTTGGGAAGATTGAAGAAACTCTGAAGCAACTTCACAAGAAGTATAAATTAATCATCGTTAGTAATTGTAAGAGTGGATATATTGAAGCATTTTTGGAAGGCAATCGATTAGGTCAGTATTTTATGGATCATCTATGTCCAGGAGATACTGGTAAATTAAAGGCAGATAACATTCGAATCATTATGGAACGTCATCAAATTACTTCTGCGATTTATGTAGGAGATACGGCAGGAGATGGTAAGGCTGCTCATGAGGCAGGGATCGATTTTGTATTTGCAAGATATGGCTTTGGTGAAGCAACTGAATATGAATATGTCATTGATTCCTTTGAAGAATTAGTATCATTAATGGAGGCATTATGAAGATCGTAATTATGGAAGCCAATACACTTGGCAATGATATAGATTTAGGTATTTTTGAGCAATTAGGAGAAGTGGTTACCTATGGTGAAAGTAACCCTAGTGAAAACGCAAGTCGTATTGTGGATGCAGATATTGTTATTGCGAATAAGATAACGATGAATGCAGAGCTTTTAGAGACGGCAAAGAAACTTCGACTTATTTGCTTAACAGCCACTGGAACCAATAATATTGATTTCGCATATACCAAAGCGCGCAATATCAGCGTAGCTAACGTAAAAAGCTATTCCACCCAATCTGTGGTTCAACATACCTTTGCTTTGCTCTTCTATGTATATGAGAAATTAAGCTATTATGATCAGTATGTAAAGTCAGGGGAATATACGAGAAGCGATATATTTAGTAACTTCGATATGAAGTTTAATGAACTTGCAGGAAAGACTTGGGGCATTATTGGACTTGGTGAAATAGGACGTTCTGTAGCAGCAATTGCAAAGTTATTTGGCTGTCGTGTGATATACTATTCAACCTCAGGAAAGAATCAGAATCCTGACTATGAGAGAGTAGAATTTAACACCTTATTGACAACTTCCGATATTATCTCCATTCATGCACCTTTGAATGATCAAACCAAAGACCTGATCTCAGAAGAAGCTTTGAATCAGATGAAATCTTCTGCCATCTTATTAAACTTGGGGCGTGGACCAATTGTAAATCAAGAAGCTCTAGCCAAGGCTTTATTAGAAGGAAAAATAGGAGGAGCTGGCCTTGACGTCTTAACGGTCGAACCAATGGCTGCAGATAATCCACTCCTGAAGGTGCAAGATAGTACAAAACTTATAATTACACCTCATATAGCATGGGCAACGGTGGAAGCAAGACAACGCTGTGCCAAAGAGGTTTATCTTAATATTGAAGCATTTTTAAATAATGAGAAACGAAACATCGTTGAATAAAAGAAGCGGCTGTCTCATAATTATTAGACAGCCGCTTCTTTTTCTTGTATTGATATGCCGTTATTAATATTGTTATACCGTTATTATTGTTCTACCGTTATTCGCATTATTCTACCATTTTTCGATTTTTTATGACATTTTTCGTGTTATATTTACAAATCATACTATTGATGGTATAATATGGTCTGTGAAAATTAAAATAAAACACAAAGGAGAGTTGTATGAAGAAGAAAATAGTTGTATTTGCTATGTTATTAGCACTGATTGTAACTATGTTTGCTCCTACACAGAATGCACAAGCAGCGAGCAAAGTGAAAGCCCCTACCATTCAGGTATCCTTAAACACGGATGGTGTTCCTGTTGTTAGTTGGAAGAAGGTATCAGGTGTCACTGGTTACAGAGTTTACAGAAAAACATCTACTGATACTAAATGGGTGAAGGTTAATACTACATCTAAGACTAAGGTTGTTGACACTGCTTGCAAAGCAAAAGATGGAAGCACAGTTAAGTATACTGTAAAGTCCTATGTGAAAGCTGATGGAAAAACCACTTGGAGTGCTAACTCAAAAGCTGCTTCAGTAAAGATTCCAGCGAAAACAGCATATACTTTTGGAATTGAAGGCTCTTATTATTGCACATATTTAGACAACAAGGTCGTTGTTAAAGATTATTATGGTATTCCAAGTCAGTATGTAGACAAGAATACAACATTAAAAGATCTTGAGGATGCAGGATATGTATTTTCAACTTATTATTACTATGATGATAAATATACATATGCACTAAGTGGTGCTACGTATTATTATTATGTTTATAAGGCTAAATCTGATGGCACACTTGAAGAAATCGGAGTTTATGACGAAATCTCTTTCTCACCTAATAAAACTGACAGATCGTCTTTTCTTAAGTACGAGGATTCTTTAAAGGAATTCGAACAGTTTCAGAAGAGATTCTTAGCAGGTGAGGCTGAGTCTGCTTATTAAACAAAACCGCCGTAGATGTTTGGTCTACGGCGGTTTTCTTATATTACACGACAATGTACAATCACGTTTATTTCATTAGTTTTTAACTTCTAACCATTTATTTAGGTAGTAAGCTTCCACTTCTTCTCCTAAGTAATTAAAGGATTTACAATTATTAAGCACTTCCTGGCTTGGGAAGGCAATTTGGCTGTTACGGATTTCTTCGTCTTCAATTAATTCTTTCGCTGCCATATTTGGCGTGGAATAAGTGATATAATCGAAGTTTTTCAATGCAATATCTTCACGGCACATAAAGTTAATCCATGCTTCTGCATTTTCTTTATTCTGACTGTTCTTAGGAATTACCCATCCATCAATCCATACGTTAGAACCTTCTTTTGGAACAACATATTCAAGATTTTCATTTTCACGTTGGGTAAAGATTGCTTCTCCAGAATAGATAACACCGATGGCTGCTTCTTCACCAATCATTTTCTCACGAACCTGATCGATTACATAAGCTTGTACCAGTGGATATTGTTCTTTTAATAGTTCAGTTGCTTCGTCAATCTGTGCCTTATCGGAGGTATTTTGATCATATCCTAAGTTGATTAGTGCAATCATATAAGCATCTCTTACGCTATCCATCATTAAGATATTATCTTTGTATTTCTCATCAAATAATACGCTCCAGCTATCGATTGGCTCATCTACCATCGTTTTATTGTAGAGAATACCAACGGTACCCCAGCAGTAAGGAACGGAATATAGGTTGCCTGGATCGAAGTTCTCAGCAGTTTTTAGATATGCTGGATCGATGTTCTTGATATTAGGAACATTATCATAATTGATTTCAGCAAGTAAATCATTCTTAATCATTTTTTCAATCATGTAGTCAGAAGGACACACAACATCATACTGTACGGCACCTGTTTCAATGATTGGATACATATCTTCGTTTTGTTCAAATTCGGAATAGTAAACTTTGATTCCTGTTTCTTCCTCAAATAGGTCTCTTACTTCTGGATCAATGTATTCTCCCCAGTTATAAACATAGACAGAACCTTTATCACCTGCGTTGCCACTTTCCTTACTCTTAGTTCCACAAGCTGATAATGCAAGGGATGAAACGAGAACAAGAGCGACCATTAATCTAGTTTTTTTCATTTTGATACCTCATTTCTAAAAATAATAATTGATTCGTACCTTCAAAGGTACAAGCAAACATTTATGCTCTTTGTTTTTGCATCTTATCATTTCTACGATTCACAATGATCAGTAAGATAAGGACAGACAAGAATAATAAAGTGGAAAGAGCATACCATTCAGGACTAATGGATTTTCTGACCTGGGCATATATCTTGGTTGAGAGTGTATTCAGTACTGGGCCTCTTGTAAAATGTGTGATGATAAAATCATCCAATGACATGGTAAAGGACAAGAGAAAACCAGATAGTACACCTGGCATAATATCAGGTAACACTACCTTAAAGAAAGCTCGTACAGGAGAAGCTCCAAGGTCCAGTGCAGCCTCGTAGGTACTGCGGTTGGTTTGTCGTAACCGTGGCATAACACTTAAGATTACGTAAGGAATATTAAAGGTGATATGCGCAATTAAGACTGTGTTAAAACCTAGTGTAAATCTCAAAGCTACGAATAGGATCATCAAAGAAAGACCTGTCACAATATCCGCGTTTAGCATTGGAATATTAGTAATTCCAATCATAATGGTACGTGGAACTCGTCTCATGCTGTTAATGCCGATGGAAGCAATGGTTCCAATGATTGTGGCAATTAAGGCAGATAGGAATGCGATAATTAAGGTTGTGTATAATGCGTCGATGATTTCTTCATTTTGAAATAATTTTGTATACCAACTAAAGGTAAAGCCTCCCCACTTGCTTCGTGATTTGGAGGAGTTAAAGGAGAGTACAATCAAAACTAGTATCGGGGCATATAAGAAAAGGATTACTAGTGCCACATAGATACGTTGACTTATTTTTTTTACCATACGTTCGTTCCCTCCCCTTCTTTATCGTATTTTGCAATAAAGGTCATACTGATTAGGATGAATACCATCAGCACAAGAGAAAGACCAGAACCAGCATTCCAATCACCTTCTTTTTGGAATTTCTGTTCGATCAGATTACCTATTAAGTTAATTTTACTTCCACCCAAGACATTGGAGATAACAAAGGTTGTTAAGGACGGTACGAATACCATGGTAATTCCGCTAATGACGCCTGGTAAGCTAAGAGGAAATATAATCTTAGTAAAGGCAATAAAGCCATTGGCTCCTAAGTCTCTTGCTGCAAGTACGGTGTTGTCATCAATCTTTGCAAGGGCATTGTAGATTGGAAGGATCATAAATGGTAAGAAATTATAAACCATACCAATTACAATCGCAGAAGGGGTATTAATCACATTCATACGTGGGAGATTAATTGCCTCTAATATGGTGTTGATGATACCATTTCGTTCTAGAATGTTAAGCCATGCAATCGTACGTAGCAAGAAATTCATCCACATCGGAAGTATCATAATCAACACAATAAAACTGTTGGATTTCAGTTTCATATTCTTTAAAATCAAAGCGAGTGGATAGGCTATGATTAAGCATATAATTGTACTAACAAAGGATAGTTCTAAGCTCAAGACCAGTGCATCGCGATAGATAGGATCCGAGATAATCGTAAGATTCTCGAAAGTAAAACTACCATCAACTCTGGAAGTAAAGCCATAATAAACTATCATAAGTAGTGGGATTATAATGAACGCAGCCATCCACAACGTGTAAGGAAAGCTTAAGAGTGATTTACCAGTGAATCTTCTTGTCTTAGACTTAATCACGGTAACCACTGCTTCCTCCTTGGAAACGTTGGTTGAATTATTACTCATTTGCTACGACTGCCTCCTCATCTTCGGATTCTGGTTTGTTCATGATCTGGATATCAAAAGGATCCACTTTGATTCCAACTTCCGTTCCTACTGGTGATAGATCAGTGGAATGAACCAACCATTCAAACCCATTTGCCATAACATCCATCTCATAATGAACACCTTTAAAAATCAAGGAAGTGACACGTCCAGTGATGGTGCCCTGACCAGGTGCTACTAGGTCAATATCCTCTGGACGAATAACAACATCCACTGGCTTATTTTTACCGAAACCAGTATCCACACATGCAAAGTTTGCCCCAAGAATGTTAACAAGTCGATCCTCCACCATGGTTGCAGGTATAATATTACTTTCACCAATAAAGTCAGCGACAAAGGCATTCTTAGGTTCGTTATAGATATCTTCAGGGCTACCAATCTGTTGTATATACCCCTGGTTCATGACCATAATCGTATCAGACATAGTAAGAGCTTCTTCCTGATCATGTGTTACATATACAAAGGTAATACCTAGTTCATTCTTTAGGCGAATTAATTCATATTGCATATCTTGACGAAGTTTTAGATCCAGAGCTCCAAGAGGCTCGTCTAGTAACAATACCTTAGGTTCATTTACGATTGCACGTGCAATTGCGATACGTTGTTGTTGACCACCGCTTAAGGAATCTGGCATACGATGTCCAAAACCGTCTAAGTTTACTAACTTAAGGGCGTAATCAATCTTATCCTTAATATATTGTTTACTTTTTTTCTTTATTTTAAGCCCAAATGCAATATTCTCAGCGATTGTCATATGAGAGAATAGTGCGTATTTTTGAAATACAGTATTGAGCTGACGTTCATTGGGTGGAAGGTTGGTGATATCTTTTCCATCAAAGATAACCTGACCCACATCAGGTTTTTCAAAACCTCCAATAATACGAAGAGTTGTAGTCTTACCACATCCAGAAGGACCTAGTAGAGTTAAGAACTCATTCTCACGAATATATAGATTGAGATCATCAATAATCGTGTTGTTACCATATTTTTTTGTTATATTGACTAAGTCAATTAATTTATTTCCATTCATTGTCGTACCCGTGTGGTTTCCTTTCGTCATGATTTGCGATACCGTACCTAGCAGCTATTAAAAGCTTGGCGGCGTTGAGACCCAAAGGATGGATGCACCAGTCTTACCTGTTGCTGTTATATAATGTCCTTTGTTTGGAGTAAAATAAAAGGATTCTCCCTTTTTTGCTCGATGAATTTTTGTTCCAATGTGAATGGAGATTGAACCAGCTAGCACATATCCAAATTCTTCACCCTCATGAGGGTTGTCTGGATAGGTAGAACCACCAGGTTCTAAGGTTAATAAAATTGGTTCCATCATGTTTTTTTGTGCATTGGGAATAATCCATTCAATCTTATTATTTAGTTCATTATCTACTTTTTCAAAGTAGTCATTTTTTTTAAAAACCACTTGTTCTGAAGTTGTATTCGTAAAGAATTCTTCCAAGTTCGTGCCTAAACACTGTAAGAGATCGACTAACGTTGCGATGGAAGGGGACGTAATATCACGTTCTAGCTGTGATATAAACCCTTTGGAGAGCTCGGCTCTGTCAGCCAATTCTTCTTGTGTTAAGCTCTTTTGAACTCGGAGTTCCTTGATTTTCGCTCCTATCTTCATAAATCACATCGTGTCCTTTCTTGTTTTAACTAAATTAAACCATAAGTTTAGCATTTCTAAACTAGACCATATTAATTATACACAAAAAAATGCCAATGTCAACCTATAAAAGTTAATGCAAGGACGTGCCAAGGGGACGGAGAAGTCGACACCCAAAGCAGATATGATTTCTCACGTACACAGGTGATAAAAACAAGGAGCCACTTTGTATGCCAAGATCAAACACGAAACCCATGTGTTTGTCTTTGTCACACAAAGTGACTCCTTGTTTTTTCAACAGTGTACTTAGAGAAATATATTCTGCCCTGGGTATCGACTCCTCCGTCCCCTTGGCACTGGTGTTTGACAATAGCCCAGTTTTTTGTGGTTTGATTATCTGTGTACTTAGTGAAAAATAGTCTGTTCTGGGTGTGGACTCCTCCGCCTTTATAATCTGTACTGCGTGTGGATATTTCTGGCTCTGTAGCTTGAATGTAGCAGTAGTCTAGTGAATTTATCACTTGGTCACATGTGTTCTTGAGAAAAATAATCTGTCCTAGGCGTTGACTAATCTGTCTACTTAGCCCTTGAGTGTAACAAAAAACTATCCTTGTGTTACAAGCACTAAAGATAATGCTTGTATTACTGTGAAAGTTCTTCCCATTCTTCCAGTAATTCTTCTAAGCGGGCGTCGTTTTGCTTTTTTTCGTTTGTTAGTTCTAGAAGTTTGCTGGCGTTGGTGTATATTGCTTCATCGGCTAGGAGGGTATTCAGTTCTTCATCCCTGGTTTCTAATTTATGAATCTCATCCTCTACGCGTTTTAGTTCATTTTGCTTTTTGCGTTGGCGGGCTTGTTCTTCTTTTTGTTGTTTCCAATCTAGCTTAGTTTCAGAAACTGAATCTTCCATTATGAATGGTTTATTCGCTGGACTCATGTTTGCTGTTTGATTGACACGCAGACCACTTAACACTGTGTTCTTAGGGTCAACTACTTGTTTTGCATTGCTGGAATCCAAACCGAAGCTGCGGTATTCAAATTCAGGTTTCTTCTCTAGATAGTAGTCGTAATTACCAACATAGTTTAAGAGAGTACCATGAGTTAAGTCTAAGATACGGCTAGCAGTTCGGTTGATAAAGTAACGATCATGAGAAACATAGAGAACTGTTCCCGTATAATTAGCAATGGCATTCTCTAATATCTCTTTTGAAATGATATCCAAGTGGTTGGTAGGCTCATCTAGGATAAGGAAGTTCGCATCGGAAAGCATTAATTTGGCTAAGGATACACGTCCGCGCTCTCCACCACTGATATCCTTGATTTGCTTGAAGACATCATCGTTGGTAAAGAGAAAGGCTGCTAGGGCATTACGAACTTTGGTATTGTCCATCGATGGATAGGTATCTTGAATCTCATCAAAGATTGTTTTGGACATATTCAGAACGTGGTGTTCCTGATCATAGTATCCAATGTGGACTTTAGCTCCTAGTTTAATCTCGCCAGAATCTGCTTCGATAATCTGATTGATAATCTTTAATATTGTAGTTTTTCCTGTACCATTGTTCCCAATGATTGCTATCTTCTCGCCACGTTTGATATCAAAATCTAAATGCTGAAATAGTTGATTGCTTCCAAAGGATTTACTAAGATCTCGAACGGTTAGCACATCATTACCACTTGTGATGTTTGGTTCAAGACGAATATCCATCTCGGCATTCACCGTAGTTGGTTTTTCCAGACGATCTATCTTATCTAGCATCTTCTCACGGCTTTCGGCTCTCTTAATTGATTTTTCACGGTTAAAGGATCGAAGCTTGGTGATAACCTCTTCTTGATGTTTGATCTCACGTTGTTGATTGAGATATTGTTTAATTTGTGTTTCACGTAACTGTTCTTTCTTCAATGCATAGGTAGAGTAATTTCCTTCGAATACCGTTGCTTTGGTATTGTCTAATTCCACCACTTTACTTACGACCTTGTTTAAGAAATAGCGGTCATGAGCGATGACAAGAACAGCACCATTATAGTTGGTGAGATAAGTTTCTAACCAAGCAATAGATTCCATATCTAAGTGGTTGGTAGGCTCATCTAAGAATATGATATCTGGGCTACTTAAAAGTAGCTTACCAAGAGCTACACGGGTTTTTTGACCTCCAGATAGAGTGGCTACCTTTCTATCAAAGTCTTCTTCCATGAAACCGAGACCTTTTAAAACACCAATGACTTCGCTTTTATAGGCATAACCGTTTTTTAATTCAAATTCATGGGTGGCCCGGGTATAGGTATTCAACATACGGTCTAGTTCTGCCCCTTGAACTGATTTCATATCCAGTTCTAATTGGCGTATCGTTTCCTCTAGACGGATGACATCAGCTTTGATAGATAGTACTTCTTCATAGATGGTATGATCTGTTACCAAATCCTGATGTTGGGCAAGATAACCGACGGTTGTACCTTTTGAAAAGATTACTTCACCTTCATCATAGGACTGCTCGCCCATGATAATCTTAAATAAGGTAGATTTTCCTGCTCCATTGATACCTACAATTGCCACTTTCTCACGTTCATTCACATGAAAAGAAACGTTCGATAAAACTGGAGTTGTGCCAAAACTTTTACTTATATTGTTACATGCTAAAATCATGCAATTTTCCTCGCTAAAGTTGATTATTCGTACGCTTTATCGTATCTACCGAGTATTTTAGCATATGCACAAAGCTACGTCAAATGATTGACAGACTATTCACAATTCTATATAATTATATGATAAGAAACCAGTGATACATTTAGAATAGATTTTATGGGGATTTACATGCTTAGTAAATAAAAAATGAATGGAGGGATTTATTTGTACGAAAAAACGATTTCATCCGCAGTTATCAGGAGATTACCAAGATATTATCGTTATCTTGGTGAATTGCTTGAGAATGATGTGATACGTATATCATCCAAAGAATTAAGCGAAAAGATGAATGTAACAGCGTCACAGATACGACAGGACCTAAATAATTTTGGTGGGTTTGGACAACAAGGGTATGGCTATAATGTGGAGTATCTACACACAGAGATTGGTAAGATTCTAGGCTTAGATAAGAAGTACAATGTAATTATTATTGGAGCAGGTAATTTAGGACAAGCATTAGCTAATTATACTGACTTTGAACGTAGAGGATTTCATATCTGTGGAATTTTCGATATTAACCCTAGGTTAGTTGGAATGTCGATTCGTGGAATTGAGATTCGTCTTGTAGATGAATTAGAGGAATTTATTAAATCGACAAGGGTAGATATCGCAGCAATAACGATTCCAAAAGCAAAGGCACCTCAGGTAGCCCAGGAGTTAGTTCGCTTAGGCGTGCATGCTCTATGGAACTTTGCTCCTACTGATCTGAATTTACCAAAGGATGTTATGGTGGAGAATGTTCATTTAGCAGAAAGTTTGATGCGTCTCTCCTATAAATTAAAGACAACGGTCAATCAAAACGAAGAATAAAAGAGCACCCGAAAGCTAAGTTTTTTCTTTCGGATTACAATAGTCATAAAAACATATGTTATGCCGCAAAAGCTCTCTACTTGAGAAACTTAGCGGCAATTGTTTTAAACATAAGATTAGGGGAAATGTATATGGAGGACAAAAAGAGCAAAAATAATAAACGAAATAACCATTATGCAATGAAATCAGAAGCTGTTGTTTTCTCCTTCAATTTTCGTAAGGTGTTTGAGGGGAGAAGAGTCCCCCTGGTGAGTTTTGATGAGCGTTGGTTAACTATTTTCCCAAAGGAAAGAATGACCGCTCATATGAAGGAACTTAGTGCTACTGTGAATGATTTGTTAAAGAGGCAAAGTAAGCTTACAGAGGATATCAAAGGTTATCGACACTATAAAGAGCAGCTGATGCAAGAAATCATGGACAATATGGAAGTAGATGATTCCTTTTTTGGTAAGTTAAAAGCAAAAAAGTTAGAAAAGAACCAAAAGCTTATCTTAGAAGTTAATTCACAGCTTCAAAAATTAGAGGATGAGTTAGCTCAGATACCATCACTGATGAGTGGAGTAAACGAAGAACTATTAATAGAAACTACGAGAGAGTGTTTTCATGAGTTAATCAAAACAGACAATCATGTGAATCTATTAAAGGATTGTATTAAGGAATATGAAGACAAGCTACATGAGCTAAAAGAAGAAGCAAAAGAAGTTGAGAAGACAAATCGAGAGATTTATCTATATATGCATGATATGCTGGGGCCAGATCTGATGAAATGTATCGATGATGAATTAAGCTAAAGGAAAGCAGAATGTCCCTTACGAGCAAAACAGGTTAAGGTATGGATGCCTTCGATTTTATGAGGATGAAAGATGATATATGGAATTGGAACTGATTTAGTAGAGGTTAATCGTGTGTTGAAGGCTTGTGAAAAACAAGTTTTTCTCGACTCCATCTTTACAATATTAGAGAAAGAATTAATTCTAAAAGATAAAAGAAAAGCTCCTGATAATTTTGCAGTAAAAGAAGCTGTGGTGAAAATGTTTGGTACCGGATTTCGCAAGATACGGCCAAAGCATATCGAAGTATTACGAGATGAACTTGGAAAACCGTATGTTAACTTATATGATGCGGCTCTTGAGTATGCATCACATGCTGGAATAAGTAAGATTCATGTATCCATATCGAATACAAATGAGTTGGCAAGTGCCTATGTTGTTGGTGAGATATAAGGAGGTTAGGAAGGCAAAATGCAATACGCAGTTAATTCATCTCAAATGAAATTTCTTGATCAAACCACGATTCAAAAGATTGGTATCCCTTCCATGGTTTTAATGGAACGTGCCGCTTATGAGTTTTCTAAGGCTGTTTGTAGTCGTGCCACACATCATGATAAGATATTAACTGTTTGTGGTGTCGGTAACAACGGAGGGGACGGTATAGCAATCGCAAGAATTTTGACTGGGTATGGTTATGCTGTGGATATCCTAATCGTTGGGGACCAAAATAAAATGACGATGGAAACCAAACAACAATTGGATATCGCAATGAATTTGGGTTTATCCATTCGGACCGAAACGAATTTTACTGAATATACTATTATTATCGATAGCATCTTTGGAATTGGCTTAAGTAAGCCAGTTCAGGGGTTACATGCGGATATCATTCGCTCTATTAATGAGCAATCAGGGCGTGCTTATATTATTGCAGTAGATATTCCATCCGGAATCTCAGCAGATCATGGGCAAATCCTTGGGATTGGTGTCAAAGCGGATGAAACAATTACCTTCGAAGAGCTGAAACTTGGATTGTTACTATATCCTGGGGCTGAATATGCTGGTAGGATTACAGTAGCAAAGATAGGTATATGTACCCTGAAGCAATCATCGGAGCTAAATGATGCCTATCTATATTGTGAACCATGTGATCTTAAAAGGTTATTGCCAAAGCGACCTGCCTATGCAAACAAAGGAACCTTTGGAAAAGTATTAGTGATTGCTGGGTCAAGTAAGGTAACAGGTGCTGCTTTTCTGAGCGCTTATGCAGCGTATCGTATGGGAGTTGGTTTAGTTAAGGTATTAACAGCTCGTAATGCAATTCCTGTGTTGCAACAATTACTTCCAGAAGCAGTCTTTGGAGCTTATGATGACGAGAATTGGGAAGAGGAATTAGCAAAATCAATTACTTTTGCAGATAGTGTGGTTCTTGGACCTGGAATTGGCACTGATGCTCATGCTTTTTCCTTATTTTTTAAAGCGATTGAACTAATAAAATACAAAGAATGCGAAACTCCTCTTGTTATCGATGCAGATGCGTTGAATATCTTATCAACAAGTCTAGATTCTGATAGCGTGAATAAAGCAGAGCGCTATCACAAAATTAGTAATCTATTACCAAGAAAAAGCATCTTAACCCCTCATTTAATGGAATTTTCCAGGTTAAGTTTAGAAGCTGTTAATAATATTCCAAGTATTTTAATTGACATTGCGAGAGAATGTACTTATAATAATGAATTGATTTATGTGTTAAAGGACACAAGAACAATTGTATCATCACAGAATCGTAAGGTAATCAATACCTCAGGGAATAATGGGATGGCAACAGGAGGAAGCGGTGACGCTTTAACAGGAGTGATTGCTGCCTTGTTAGCTAGAGGACTATTGAGAGAAGATGCAGCTATGCTAGGAGTATATGTACACGGTCTGGCTGGAGATTTAGCAAGCATAAAGCTTGGAGCAAACTCTGTATTAGCTCGTGACATCATTGAGGCGCTGCCGGAGGTTTTGATGAACTATGATGGAAAATGAATATGATCAAAGATACTTACGCGTTAGTGCAAATATTAATTTAGACGCGATATGCGATAACATTAGAGAGACTAGAAAGATTGTTAAAGAAGACACCAAGATTATGGCTGTAATTAAAGCAGATGGTTATGGTCATGGGGCTGTTCCATTGGCGAGAGTTTTAGAACCTCTCGTGGATTGGTTTGCAGTTGCAATGATGGAAGAAGGCATGGAACTAAGAAAAGCCGGAATTTCAAAACCAATCCTATTGCTTGGATATTCTGCCAAAGAATTATTGGCGAATATAGTACATTATGATCTTACACAAACGGTATTTCAGTATGAGATGGCTCAGGCGATTGATGAGGAAGCCAAACGTCAAGGTAAGATTGCTGGTATCCATCTTAAGTTAGACACCGGAATGGGTCGAATTGGGTACCAACCTACAAAAGAGAGTATTCATGATATAGTACGTATGAGAGATTTGAAGCATATTGCAATCGATGGGTTATTTACTCATTTGGCATGTGCTGATATGACTGATAAGACTTCTGCGAAAGAACAACTTCGCATCTATCTGGAATTTGTAAAGGAACTAGAGGCAGCAGGAGTCACGGTGCCAATGAAGCATGTCTCTAACAGTGCAGGAATTATCGATTTACCTGAAGCAAATTTAGACATGGTTCGATGTGGCATAAGTTTATATGGGCTTTATCCATCTAACGAAGTTCATAAGGAACAATTGTTATTGAAACCAGCAATGGAAATAAAAACACATATATCATTTATCAAGGAGCTTGAAGCAGGCCATGGGATTGGATACGGCAGCACATATGTTACGAAAAAACATATGAGTATTGCTACGATTCCAGTGGGTTATGCGGATGGTTTCCCTAGGCGGCTGTCAAACTGTGGCAGAGTCTTGGTTCGTGGACAATTTGCGCCAATCATTGGCCGGGTGTGCATGGATCAATTTATGATAGATGTTACAGAGATACCTGACGTAAAACAGGATGATGTAGTTACGCTGGTGGGGCGCGATGGGGATAATTTTATTCCTGTAGAAGAACCGGCAGAACTTGCAGGATCGTTTAATTATGAGTATGTCTGTAATGTTGCTAAGAGAGTTCCTAGAGTTTATTATCAGAATGGAAAACCCGTATCGATCCGATATTGTGACTGAAAATCATTTCTTATATGATTTTTCGGTTTACATATGTAGCTAGAATTGTAAAAACTCAGTTTAGTGACTGATAATTTTAGCAAAATAAAAGAGTAACAAACATAATTGTAAGGAAATGTGAAATACATAACCGCAATCTACATAGAATGTTACGTTTTATGGAATACGATGGTCAAAAGTGGTAATAATATAGCTAAAGCCATGAGATGGAGTGTGAGTTATGTGATTATAAGACGAGGCGATATTTTTTATGCAGATTTAAGACCGGTGATTGGGTCAGAACAAGGTGGCGTTCGCCCAGTATTGATTATACAGAATGATACCGGAAACAAGCACAGTCCGACAGTGATATGTGCAGCAATAACATCGAAGATGAATAAGGCAAAATTGCCTACGCACGTGGAAATCGATGCAGATAAATATGGAATTGTAAAAGATTCTGTGATTCTATTAGAACAGATTCGTACGATTGACAAATCCAGATTGAAAGAAAAAGTGTGTCACTTGGGCCAAGATATCATAAAGCGTATCGACAAGGCTTTACTTATAAGCTTTGCCCTGGATACATAGGTAGCTACAAATGCAGATCAAGCAATACATGCTGTAAGATCAGAAAAAAGGAGAGCAAATTTTTATGGATGGACATCCCATACGTGGTCTTGTCTTAATACTAAGTTTAGTTGCGGTTAACGCAATTGTATCAGCTGCAGAAGCGGCAATACGGAATGTAAATGAATCAGTTGTGAAAAGGAAAGCAGAAGATGGAGATAAGAAGGCTAAGCGTCTACTAAAACTTTTAGATAAGCCAAGTCTCTACATAAATGTGATCGAAATCTTGCTAACGTTAATCAGCCTATTAATAGGTATGACGTATTCCTCAAAACAGTATGGATTTATTAAACAATTAGTGGAGAACAGTCCAATTGAGGAAACCATGGAAATAACCACAAGAATCGCTATGGTTATTGTTACCATAGTAATTACCTACCTCATTGTTGTATTTGGCATGCTATTGCCGAGAAAACTAGCGAAAAAGCATACGTATACCTTTGCTTATTCTTTGGCAGCTTTTATTATGCTTTTTACCTACGTTTTTTCACCCTTTCTTTGGTTACTTGAAAAGACCACGAATGGAGTTCTGCGATTATTTGGAGTGAAACCTCATGATTTAGAGGAAAATGTGACAGAAGAAGAGATCAGGTCCATTGTAAATGAAGGACAAGAACAAGGGTTATTAGAAGCCGAAGAGGCAGAAATGATTACAAATATTATCGAATTCAATGCTAAGACTGCCGATGATATTATGACTCATCGCAAGAAAATAGTAGCGGTTAGTAGTGAATTAACAATAGAAGAAGCACTGCGCTTTATGCTAGATGAGAACTATTCTAGATTTCCACTTTATGATGGAGATATTGATAATATCGTTGGCTTATTACATTTGAAAGACGTAATGCTATACTATCTTGACCCTAAGCTTAGACAGCAGCCCTTGACTAAGGTAGCACGTGAACCATATTTTGTTCCAGATACCAAGAGTATTGATGTATTATTTCATGATATGCAGTCTAGGAAGATACATATGGCCATTGCTATTGATGAATATGGACAAACAGCTGGTATCGTTGCGATGGAAGATATCTTGGAAGAAATCGTGGGTGATATTCAGGATGAATATGATGAGGAAGAAGAACATTTTACCCGTTTAGATGATAATTCCTACATGATTCTGGGAGAAGCAAGTTTAGAGGACTTAGAAGACGAACTTGGATTGGTCTTCAAGGAAGAAGATATGGATGATTATGACACCTTGAATGGTCTCTTAATATCCTTACTTGACCATATCCCAGATGAAAATGAAAAAGCAGTGATACGATATTGTGGTCATGAGTATGATTTAGTGGAAGTGCATAATCGTATGATTGAATCTGTCCGGGTACGAAAGCTGAGTGAGGAGGAACTCATGGAAGCTGAAAACGGCTTTACAGGACTTGATTTGACAGAGAAAGATGCAATCGATGATTCGGAGGAAACAACATTAGAGAATGTGGAAAGCCAAACGAATCCAGATGTAAAATAACAAAAGAACGGATTAACATAGAATAGAATAGAATCAAAAAACGAGCTGGGGAAGCTCGTTTTTTTGTTCACCTATCAGAGTGAACGGTTCGTATATAGGGTGGGAGTAGAAAGTGATTTATCACTATCTAAAGCTTATTATAAAGCGGATTTGTGTACATTTTGTGATTAAAAAGTGAAAAAAATATAAACCACGGTTGAACTGTCAACTGAAAGAAACACGTTATGCGAGATGCGATTATCTTCGGTTCGCGTGGGCACTTGCAAATGACAGGCAGACAAGTTAGCTGGTTCGCCTGTCATCTGATTACTTTGCTTTCGCGTATATTAAGAAAAAAGAAACCTCAGCAGCGTGCTGAGGTTTCTTTCAATATTATATTATAATTGGGGGAGGAGGAGAGAGTGAAACAAAAAAATTCACTTTCATGTCATTATTATAAACAGAAAATATGTGTAAAGTATGAAGTGGAATGAAACAATTTGTGAACAAATAAGTTAATTGTTTGTTCATATTTAGCATTGGTTAATTTTGTAAAAATTTAGTGAAAAATCAAATTAATGCAAGAGATTGCTAGAATGAGTAGAAATAAAGTGATTGGTTAATCTAAGAATAAGGTGAACTGATGAAAGTGAACTGTTGAAAATGAACAGCTAAAAGTGAAGATAAAATGAATAGCTGAAAGCAGGTTTAAAAGCTAATTTTAACGATTTTTGTTGAAGTTAAGGAAGGGTTTTGTTAATGTATTGTTAGAAGTATGAATATAGTGAATCTTATGGAGAAAGGATTCTGTGGTTCATGAATTATAAATTATTAGTTGATACGGCAATATTAGCTGGTGAAATTATGTTACGTGGTGGAGCTGAGACATATCGTGTAGAGGATACGGTGACCCGAATTCTACAGATTTCTGGCTTTTCTTATTGCGATGTTTTTGTGGTATCTACTGGTATTATGGTAACCTTATCAGACTCCAGCATAGATGCCATTACCCAAGTTCGTAAAGTGACGGAGCGTGTTACGAATTTGGGTAATATCTATTATGCCAATGATATTTCCCGTAAACTATGTAAAGGTGAACTTGAACTTGAGGATGCTAAGAAGATGTTGGAGGAGCTTTTAGCTGTAAGGCCATATCCTGTTTGGCTACAGTATATCTGTGCGATTATATCAGCAACTGCTTTTACAGTGTTATTTGGTGCAACGGTACAAGAATGCATATTAGCAGCCTTCAATGGTTTATTCGTTGTGATAAGCCGCATGCTTAATACCAAGGTACCTGTGAATCGGTTTGTAAGCAATATGTTTGTTTGTACGATTATTGCCATGGTAACCAGCTTAAGTGTTAGAATACCTGGTATCAATGCCAATATAGAACCGGTAATCGCAGGTTCCATCATGCCACTTTTACCTGGGGTAGCTCTGACCAATGCAATAAGAGATACCCTACAGGGAGATTATGTATCAGGAACTGCACGTTTAGTAGAAGCTTTTGTTACAGCGGTAACACTTGCAGTGGGCATCTTTGCTGGCCTTGCAATGGTTAAAACTCTATTAGGGGGTGTGCTATGATTGTTCAAGTAATAGGTGCTTTTGTTGCAGTTATCACATTAGCAACCATATTGTCGATTCCTAGAAAGTTTTTAGTTACTACAGGAAGTATCTCAGCTTTAAGCTGGTTTGTTTACCTAGTATGCAGAGATTTTAAAGTTAGCGTGGCGATGAGTACACTTGCAGCTACTCTAGCGATTGCTTTAGTATCCCATTTATTAGCAAGATTACGAAAGGCGCCGGTGACCATCTTTCTAATCCCTGGCATCCTACCACTTGTACCCGGTATTAATACCTATCGTATCGGTTATTATCTGATTCAAGATGATGGGGCACAAGCTTCTTATTATTTTAATCTGACGCTTCAAGTGGCTGGAATGATAGCGATTGGAATCTTTATTATGGATACCTTCTTTCGAATTATGAATACCACAATTAATAATCATTACATGAACAAATTGCAAAATGCAATGAATATAAACCAAGAGGAAAAGAAGTAACAGATTATAGATAACAAGAGAGTCAAATGATAAGATTAAAGGGAAACGTGCTGTAATACTGTGGTAATATGGCAATTTGAATGAACATGATTAGTTAAGTTGCTTAGGATAAAAAAAGATGGAGGATAGAATGCGAATTACGGTTATATGCGTAGGAAAGATAAAAGAAAAGTATTTTACAATGGGAATCGAGGAATATAGTAAAAGACTTAGCCGCTATTGTAAACTAGACATCATTGAACTGCCTGATGAGAAAACACCAGATAACGCAAGTGCAGCAGAAGAATTACAGATTAAGAAGAAGGAAGGGGAGCGAATTCTTAAGAATGTAAAAGACGGCGCTTATGTAATAGCTCTTGCAATTGAGGGGACTATGCTAACTTCAGAAAGCTTATCTGAGAAGTTGGAAACATTAGGGGTGAATGGTGATAGTCATATTGTATTTATTATTGGAGGTTCTCTAGGGTTGGATGAAGAGATATTAAAACGGGCCGATTATAAATTGAGTTTTTCAAAGATGACATTTCCACATCAGATGATGAGGATGATTTTGTTAGAACAGATTTATCGAGGGTATCGGATTATGAAGGGGGAACCGTACCATAAGTAGAGGAGAGTTTTACTATTTTAGGAAATAGAGGCGGTGTGTTCAAATCCACTGTCTTCGTTCATTGTGATTAGTCCTCATCCTAAGGGGGGGCTTTTTTTTTGATGAGTCGATGGCTGGGAATTGATAGGAGAGTCAAGGAAGTGTGGGGATTTGGAATTCATGGGTGGATTGATTTGGAATGAGCAATTGGAGAAATCATGTCAGCATTTTTTAATTATGAAGAAAGACTTCATTTGCAAATTATCTGAAGGATGTTAAATGCAAAAGTAAATTCCAGAATGCAAGAGTAAATTCAGGTAAATTTCATTAGGCAGAATTTAGTCGCGCACACTGTTTTATATGAGGGTAAAAAAAGTTATAATTTAGGATGGTTATCTGT
>JAEYWQ010000098.1 GCA_023428885.1 Bacillota bacterium | reverse complement strand
ATTCATATTTGCCTGGATCTTAAAGACAAAGGCTGAGAAATCATTCTCTATTGGGTCAATGATACCAATGCTTGATTTACGTGACAATGGTGTAGAGGTCATTGACAAGAAGTGTTTTAAAAAGGTCTCAACACCAAAGTTTGTTAATGCAGAACCGAAAAATACTGGTGTGAGCAAGCCCTTGCTAACCTCTTCTAAATCAAATTCTGCACTCGCTCCATCTAAGAGTTCAATCTCCTCGGATAAGGTATCATGGCTATTCTTTCCGATTAAGTCATCCAAGGAAGGATCTCCTATCTGAGCTTCCACTGTCTCAACTTCCTTCATACCATTATTGGCAGCAAAGAAACGACTAATGGTCTGAGTATTACGGTCGTAAACGCCTTTAAAGCCCTTTCCTGAGCCAATCGGCCAATTAACCGGACAAGTCTTTATTCCAAGTACAGTTTCAATATCATCCAGTAATTCAAAGGTATCCTTTGCTTCACGATCCATCTTATTAATAAAGGTGAAAATAGGAATATTTCTCATTACACAGACTTTGAATAATTTTTTAGTCTGATTCTCAACACCTTTAGAAGCGTCAATAACCATAACTGCAGAATCTGCTGCCATTAAGGTACGATAGGTATCTTCAGAGAAATCCTGATGTCCTGGTGTATCTAGGATATTGATGCAGTAATCATCATATTCAAACTGCATTACGGAGGAAGTAACTGAGATACCACGCTCCTTCTCTATTTCCATCCAGTCAGATACTGCATGCTTTGCTGTTTTCTTGCCCTTAACGGAACCTGCAAGGTTAATCGCTCCACCATATAACAAGAGTTTCTCTGTCAACGTAGTCTTACCAGCATCCGGGTGAGAGATAATTGCAAACGTTCTTCTTTTCTTAATCTCCTTCGTAATATCAGCCACGAATTTTTCCTCCATCTTTCAATTCAGTACATTAAGTACCTGTATATCAACCTACAGACATTTTATGAACATGTTCTATAGATAAACGAATCCCAATTTTAAAAACCAATTAATCATATACTAAAAACTAAGTATTTGTCAAGGGTAACATGACACAGGTGACCCAGAACAGGCTTGCT
This sequence comes from Bacillota bacterium, assembly GCA_023428885.1. Classification (GTDB taxonomy): domain Bacteria; phylum Bacillota; class Clostridia; order Lachnospirales; family Lachnospiraceae; genus Lachnoclostridium. The sequence goes on along the minus strand of JAEYWQ010000098.1, from coordinate 6,658 downwards.
GTCACTGTGACAACGGCAAGTGATACAGGCAATGACACAGGAAGTGATACAGGGGTAAGATTATTGTCACACCGTGACAGCAATCTTACCCTGTATCACTTCCTGTGTCACTTATCTCTTTCGAGCTACACTTACCTCCTGCTTCCCTGCAACATAAGGAGCAATCTCATATGGATTCGTGTAGAATACAACGGAATCCTCTGTAACATAAAATCCATACTCAAACTTACCTTCATTTAGTATTTGCTCGGTATCTGGGAAAAAATTGTCTGGGTTCTTCTTATATGCTTTTAAGAATAGATTGGCTACAAATTGCTTCTCCTCTTCTTTCGTCATCTTTTCTGATAGAAAGTAGGAGGCGGTCAATTTGTCTCCAGTTAGGAGATGATAGGTATAAGAGGAGTATAAGGTGTTGGGATGTGCTCCACCAAAATAACTAAAATCAGTGATTAGATTCGATATGATATAACTATCATTATACATCACCTGGTAAGTCTGCTCCGTAACAAACGGAAGTAAGGAGGTAGGTCTGCCTTGTTCACTGTGATAATCATAGAATTCTAGAGCCTCTTTCTGCCCTTCTTCAAAGCTATGATTAAAATCATCTTGAGCCTTCCCCTCAATCTCTTGATTGATGCTATCTATGGTCTTTAACCCGCTTAAGTTTTCAATCTGGGGATAACTAAAGTCTGCATTTAATAAAACTAAGCTATTATCTTTACTCCTTACTTGCTTTCTTATATAGTTTGGAGTCAGAACCGCTTTTTTAGGCTGTGAAGCTACTTCCTCTAGATTAGAGGGTGGCAATGTGGCAGTGACAATAGCTTCTAACTCTTCTTTTGATATTGTTGGAAGATTATTTTTTTGTTGACAGGCACAGAGCAGAATTCCTAGAACAATGATTACAAGACTTACTTTCACAAACTTACTCTTCATATTTCACCAAAAACTTAGCATTACTAAAACATATGCCTAAGATTTCGCTGACATGCGTTACCTTAGGCATTTATATTAATTATAATATTAGAATCCTAAACTGAATTTATCATGAACTGCATTGATAGCCTGCTCAACATAAGCTTCATCAATAAGAACAGTAACACGGATTTCAGAAGTGGAGATCATCTTGATATTAACTCCAATATCATAGAGAGCCTCAAACATCTTAGCTGCAACACCAGGGTTTGTCATCATACCTGCACCAACAACAGAGACCTTAGCAACCTTTTTCTCCACATCGATCTTATCACACTTCAGTGAGGTTGCTCTGTGTCTTTCTAAGATTGCAACAGCCTCATCTGCCACATCCTCTGCTACAGTAAAGCTGATGTCCTTGGTACCATCACGTCCAACGGACTGTAAGATGATATCTACATTGATGTTGTGATTTGCTAAGTGATTAAATAACTTAAACGCTACCCCCGGTTGATCTTGTAAACCAATTACTGCGATACGTGCCGTATTCTTATCACTAGCAACGCCGCTAACAAGCATTTTCTCCATATTTACTTCCTCCTTAACTACTGTCCCTTCTGATGTATTAAGACTAGAACGTACTACTAACTGTACTCCGTATTTCTTTGCCATTTCTACAGAGCGGTTGTGTAACACGCCTGCCCCAAGTGAAGCCAAATCAAGCATCTCATCATAAGTAATCTCATCTAGCTTTCTAGCTGTCTTTACGTATCTTGGATCAGCAGTAAAAACGCCATCAACATCGGTGTAAATCTCACATGCATCCGCCTTTAATGCTGCTGCCAGAGCTACCGCAGTGGTATCAGAACCACCACGACCAAGAGTTGTATAATTATCCATCTTATCGATACCTTGGAATCCAGTGATGATAACAATCTTTTTAGATTCAAGTTCGCTCCGAATTCTCTCTGTGTCAATCTTCTTTAATCTTGCATTACCATAAGCGCTGGTTGTATGCATTGCAACCTGGAATGCATTTAAGGAAATTGCAGGTACCCCTAACTGGTTCATTGCCATAGCCATAAGTGCTACACTTGTCTGCTCTCCTACGGTTAAGAGCATATCAATTTCACGTTTAGATGGATTAGGGTTAATGTCTCTTGCTTGCGCCAATAAGACATCTGTCATCTTACCCATAGCAGATAATACAACGACTACGTCGTTACCCTTCTTATAATCCTCGATGCATCTTCTGGCAACATTAAAAATTCTCTCCTTGTCGGCGACGGATGTTCCACCGAATTTCTTTACTATTAGCATAGCTGCCTCCTATAATTTATTACTTTAGACTGTGTCAATGCTACTCCTAACCTTGCTCACTGTCTGAATAACCCAATTACGTTTCAGTTTTGTTCATAAGCAAACTGCAGTCCCAACTACTCAAATAACCTATCTATTAGCTTATAGCCTTCCAAAGTCACATTACCACTTTCTTTCGCTTCCTTTTCATTGTAATGCCAGTCTTTACTCAATTCCTTCGTACTATCATATAAGAGATAAGGAACTGGGTCTGAGGTATGAGTACGTAAATGAATTGGAGTTGGATGATCTGGCATAATCAACATACGATACTCTGCATGTTGTCTCTCCATCTCTTCTTTTACTACACGTATTACTCGTTTGTCAAGCTCTTCAATTGCTTTTATTTTATGATTCAAATTTCCTTGATGACCCATCTCATCAGGTGCCTCTACGTGGATATAAGCAAAGTCCAACCCGTCTTGCATCAACGCATTCACTGCTGCCATTGCTTTACCTTCATAATTGGTATGTAAGGTACCATCTGCACCTTCAACTTCAATTACCTTCATTCCTGCACCAACTGCAATTCCCTTTAGCAGATCCACTGCAGATACCATTGCACCTTTTAATCCTGTCTTTTCTTCAAAGGAAGCTAGAGCAGGTTTTGTTCCCGCACCCCAGAACCAGATAGAATTAGCTTTATTTAAGCCCTTCTTTGCACGTTCCACATTCAATGGATGGTTATTTAATATGTCATAGCTTTTAATCATCATGTCACGAAGTGTCTGATCTTGTGGAAGATAATCTCCTACTACTTTACCTAAGATATCATGAGGTGGGGTGAGTTTTACCACTTGACCATGATCCCAAATTAGCAAATGACGATAACTCGTTCCAACATAATATTGAAACATCTCGGTTTGTAATACTTCCTTCACTGCATTGATAAGTACAGCAGCATCTTGTGTAGAAATCTCACTGGAACTGTGATCAATGATTGTCTTTTCTTCGTAAGGAAGATTATCATCAGAAACAGTAACGATATTACAACGAATTGCCACATCGGTGGCTTTCATATCCACTCCAATACTTAAAGCTTCCAGTGGAGAACGTCCTGTATAATAAACTTTTGGATTATACCCGATCACTGCAAGATTGGCTGTATCACTACCAGGGCTCATCCCCTCAGGTATTGTATGACTTAATCCAATCTCAGATTTTGTAGCAAGATCATCCATTATGGGTGTATTTGCATATTCAAGAGGTGTGGTATTTCCTAAACTGTCAATCGGTTCATCTGCCATACCATCACCAAGTATAACTATATACTTCATATATTTTATGTCCCTTCTTTATATTATGTTAACTGATCTATATCCCACAGTAAGAGCTTAGAACTCTACACGAACTCTGTTTAAGACAGTCAGTTCCTCTGCCTTCTTAGCAAACTCTTCTTCTGATACTGGCTCGGTAATGAATGCAAATTCATCTGTAATTGTCTTTGTTTTTATTACCCTTGAAATGTCAAATAAGCTTTCCGCTTTTTCTTGTTCCTTCGCTGGCACACGTACGAAAAACTTACCCTCGTACTTCTTAATATCAGCTAAAACTAATGGTTTACTACTCCATATTGTCATAACATGAGTACCAAGATGTTTTGTTGCATCTACTACATCGGATACTACCGCTGAAGCAGTTGGAAGTTTACCTGCACCACTTCCATAAAACATGATATCACCTAACATATTACCTTTTACTAAGATTCCGTTAAACACACCATTTACATTATATAATGGATGTTTCTCCTGAATTAACTTAGGTGCTACCATGGTATATACCTCAGAACCGACTTTTTTACTAGATCCGAATAATTTAATCTTAGCCCCTAGTTCCTTGGCATATTCAAAATCATTTGAAGTAATCTTAGTAATACCTTCAGTATAGATCTCCTCAAAATCCACATGCATACCATATGCAAGTGATGTTAAGATAGCAATTTTACGGCAAGCGTCATAACCTTCTACATCTGCTTCTGGTTTACGCTCGGCATAGCCTAGTTCCTGAGCTTGTTTCAAGACATCGGCAAAATCCAAATTTTCCTCTTGCATCTTAGTTAAGATATAATTCGTAGTACCATTCAAGATACCTGTAATTTCTTCAATTTCATCTACTGTTAAGGATTGATTTAGGGGACGAATAATTGGAATTCCTCCGCCAACGCTTGCCTCAAACAAAAAGTTAATCTTCTTTTGCTTTGCGATCTCTAGTAATTCAGCACCATGCTTTGCTACTAATTCTTTATTAGAAGTACATACGCTCTTACCTTTTAATAAAGCTCCCTTTACAAAGGTGTAAGCTGGTTCAATTCCACCCATAACCTCTACAACGATCTGCACTTCAGGATCATTAATAATGTCTTGATAATCATGTGTCAGAATTTCAGAAACTGGATCTCCCGGAAACTCTCTTAAGTCAAGAACATACTTAATATCAATTGGCTGTCCTGCTCTCTTCGCTATTGTATCATGATTTTTTTGAATAACTTCATAAACTCCAGATCCAACTACACCATAACCTAAAACTGCAATTTTCATATCAATACCATGCCTTTCCGTAACAGTGTGAAAATTGATTTTATTCCACACTAATAACTCATATCATTCATCTTATTCTCGACCTAATATCTTCAAATAGTGTATTCCATCCAACGCTTCTATCATTTCCATCATCTGTGCTAATTCCAAGGTCTCAGGCAAGATCTCTATACCTAACGTAAGCGATGCAATGCCGCCAATTGGAATTGTTTGATGAATGGTTAATATATTAGCACTGCTCTTAGCAACCTGATTCAGCACCATAGAGAGTAAGCCTGGTATATCATCCATCTGCATCATAAAATTGATCGTTTTACCACGATTATTTTCGTGAAAAGGAAAGATATCATCCTTATATTTATAAAAAGAACTCCTACTTATATCAACTGCATCTGTAGCTTCTTGTATTGTCATGACGCGTTCGGAATCTAATAATCTCTTTGCTTCAACAACCTTTAACAGTACTTCTGGCACTGCTTTCTTCTTTACTATATAATATTTATCGTCATCCATAAAATCCCCCGTGTCTACACCTTCCTATCGATATACACTGTTTGTTTGCTCTGCAAATACATGTGTCCGTACTGAGAAGATATGATAACACAATTTGCAAGTAAATGCAAGTATAAAAATTAATTTTTATGTATTCTTAGTACTTTTGTTTTCTCACACTCCCATGTTGTATTGTCAGAAATATGTTCACTTTGTCCTTGCACCTACCGAGAGGAATACACTATATAAGTATTTCTGGATAGACCGATTGCTGTTCCACTGTCATCTGTACACATTACTTTCAGACATACAAAAAGCAGCTTTATTGTATAAACACTATACCATAAAGCTGCTTTACTATAATTATATCAGTTTAAATATTGCAAGAACAATTAACAAAATCCCGCTCACAAACGACAGATCAAGTGAACTTCGCTTTGCTAATTTTCGCCCTAACAGCTCTCCTACCTTTAATGCTAGAAAACCAAACACAAACGAGATTATGACTAAAGGTAAGACACCCTCACTGCTTACGGAAAAACCAAATCCTGCTACCAATCCATCCAAAGACAAAGCAACGGCCAATGCAATCGCTTCCCCCAAGGATAAGGAATTGGAGGCATCCCTGTCAGCTTCCATTGGGTCTGCATAGATATCCAGAATAAAATGAAGGCTAGCAAATGAAAATCCTATACTAGAATGAAGCACTCTCTTTTTCTTAATAAACGCTTTGATTGCAAATTCAAATAGCTTAATGATACCCAAAATCATCAAAATTGCAAAACATAAACTTCTGCTAAAGCTAAGTGACATCAAACCTTTTAATAACTTTCCGAAACATATGGATATAGCAAGAAGGCTACTACACACTACACTAACAATCAATATATATGAAATAGGAATTTTCACTTTTTGATTGCCATAGGCAAAAGCTGCAGCCAAAGCATCAATTGATAGTGCCAGTGCTAACAGCGAGGATTCTCTACAAATTATCGCAAAATCTCCCAAACTAAACCTCCATAATGATACCAATCTCATATACATTATGTGGGTTACACTATTTTGTGACATTCATGTTTAGTGGATCTGCTGTTTCAATTCTTTAATCGCTGCCTGTAACTGATTATCTTCCTCCACAGATATCTCCGTTTTTCCAACTAATGATTTATCTAATTCAACAACCACATCTGGTGTGATACCAATCTTATGGATACTATCGCCACTTGGCGTATAATAATTGGATATGGTTAATTTCACCGCGCTACCATCAAGTAATGGCATAACAGATTGTACAATCCCTTTTCCGAAACTTTGGGTACCAACGATTGTTCCAAGATGATAATCCTGGATTGCAC
>JAEYWQ010000075.1 GCA_023428885.1 Bacillota bacterium | reverse complement strand
AAAGCTAAGATTTGAATCATTGAGATGATGTTAGTCATGAGGATGTCTTAGCGTGGTAGAGGAATTGATGTTATCAGAAGGGAGATTAAGGTATGAAGTCCACACAAGCTGGAAAAAAATCAATTGTAAAAGCTCAAGAAGAGGTAGCAGCAGCGGAATCGGTATTAGATAAGGCAGTAAAATCAGTTGAGAAGAAAGCTGGGAAAAAGGTAACGAAAAAAGAGGAAAAGATAGATTCTGCTGACGAAAAAGTAAAAGTTAAATCTTCAGAGAAGGCAAAATCAAAATCATCAGAAAAAAATACAGACAAGAAGGCTTCGGCAAAAAAATCAATGGATGCTAAGGTAGTATTTCAGTTTTATGGGAATGAAATTGAGACAAAAGCTCTTATAGAACAAGCTAAGGCAGACTTTATTGCTGCTGGAGGGAAAGAAAAAGAGATCAAGGCAATGGAACTTTATATCAAACCAGAAGAAAATGCCGCTTATTACGTTATAAATGGTGTACCGTCAGGTAAAATTGCTATCTTTGCATAGTACATAGGAAATAAAAGGACGTCGTCTTTAAGCTGTAATTCATCAGCCTAGAAACGGCGTCTACTTCTTTACAAACTTATTCCAATAACATATAATTGTTCTGAGGTTGGTTATAATGACTATATAGAATCGTGAATTATGTGTATAAGATACCAAGGAAGGTAAATAAGATGAGTACATCAATCATAGATGTGATAATTCCGGTTTATAAACCGGATAAGAAGTTAGAACAATTGTTAGAGAAATTAGTGATTCAAACAATTTCACCAAGGCAAATCATTTTATTAAACACGGAATGCGTGCCAGATTATTCTACACCGCACATGAAAGAGAGAGTTGAGACTCTTTTTAATAAGTTAAAGATAAAGAATGCAGCCAAGATCGATATTCGAATTGTTACCATTAAGAAAGATGAGTTCGATCATGGTGGAACTAGAGCCTATGGCAGTACACTTTCTGATGCTGAATTCTTACTTTATATGACTCAGGATGCTGTTCCTAAAGATAATAAATTGATTGAATATCTGTTGGAGCCTTTTGAGAGTCCAGACCTTGCTATCGCCTATGGAAAACAAGAGGCTAATACTCATGCAAGCATGCTTGAACAGTATACTAGAATATATAATTATCCAGATAAGGATTGTATTAAAACTAGAGAAGACAAGGAAATCTATGGGATAAAGACCTATTTTTGCTCTAATGTTTGCGCACTTTATAAAAAAGCTATATACGATGAACTTGGTGGGTTTGTTAAGAAGACAATCTTTAATGAGGATATGATATTTGCAGCAGCTGCAATCGAAGCGGGATATTCCATTGCCTACGCATCGAAAGCAAAGGTGATACATTCTCATAGCTATACACTGATGGAACAATTACGTAGAAATTTCGATTTAGGAGTATCACAAAAAGAGTATCATAAAGTATTTGCAAACATTTCTTCTGAGAAGGAAGGAATAAAGTTTGTGAAACAAACAGTATCGTATTTTTATAACCAGAAGAGATATTTAGAGCTTTTTGAATTTGTAATGGAGAGTGGATTCAAGTATATTGGTTATTTTTTAGGAAAGAAATATACTTATTTACCAAAGTCTTTATGTAAATGGTTTAGTATGAACAAATCCTATTGGAACTAGTTTTCACAGGTTTTACTTAACTGAACATAGCCAAATAGAATAGAATGAGGTTAGAATGTATAGAGTAGATGTCATTATGGCAACGTATAATGGGCAAAAGTATGTGAGAGAGCAGATTGATTCCATCCTAGAGAACAAAGGGAATAAAGTTGTACTCCATATCTTTGACGATGGATCAAGTGATGATACCATGAATATCTTAAGAGAATATCAAAACTCCTATCCGAAACAAGTAGAAGTTCATCAAAATGAACGTAATCTTGGGTTGACGTTAAATTTTTTATCTGGAATACAGCAGGTGATGGAGTTGAATCCGGAAGCATCCTACTTTATGTGCTGCGATCAGGATGATGTTTGGGCAAGTGATAAGATAGAAAAAACCTTGAAGCGAATGCTTCAGTTGGAAAAAAGATATGGTGAAGAAAAACCAGGGCTTGTTTTCACAGATGCAACAATTACTGATGAGAAACTTAACCAAATCGAAGAGTCTTTTTATAAAAGTCAACGATATTGCGTTAAAAAAACAGAGTTTGCCCATCTATTAATGGAAAACTTAGTGATTGGCTGTACTACAATGATTAATCGTGCTTATGAGCCTTTTCTTAGCAAACTTCCAGCACATGCAAGATATCATGACTGGTGGCTTTCCTTAATTGCAGCAGCATTTGGTAATATTAGTTTCCTGCCAAGGCAAACCCTAAACTACCGTCAGCATTCTGGTAATGTGGTTGGAGGTGCTCGCTTTGGGGATTATATCGCCAATCGTGCGAAAAACCTAAGGAATCAAAAGGAGAGCTTAGAAGAAAACTTAGTACAGGCAGAGGATTTTTATCAAATCTTTGAAGAAAGTTTATCAAGAAACAAGATAAGGATACTGAAAGAATTTATAGAGATGTTTTCTAGTAATTGGTTTAAAAGGCGATATCTTATGCTACACTATGGATTTATGAAAAGTGGCCTTGCTAGGAATCTAGGATTATTTATAATCTTATAGGATCCTATGATATTATTTATTTAAAATGTTTCAAGATTATAGTTTTTTAAAATAAAATGGACCAATGGGTTTAAACCTCCTTGGTCCATTTTATTATTAGACGATTATTCTATGATGGTACCAGTCTTTCCTTTCAAGGCAGTAACTGCTTGATCAAGCTTTGTGATAACAGCTTTGCGTCCTTTTCGCCCAGAAACAAACTCAACACTTGCTTCAATCTTTGGAAGCATAGCTCCCTGTGCAAAATATCCTTGAGCAATGTATTCCTTTGCCTGTTCAACAGTAATCTGATTTAACTCAGTTGCATTTTCTTTCATATAGTTAAGATAAACTTTTTCAACACTGGTTAAGAATAATAGAGCATCGGCATCAAGTAGTTCAGCTAACTTAGCAGCAGTTAAGTCCTTCTCAATAATCGCGCTTGCTCCCTTTAATGTGGTTCTTTGCTCAAGTACCGGAATACCGCCACCGCCACCAGCGATAACAATCTGATTTGCTTCTACCAAAGCACGAATGGCATCTATTTCGTAGATATCAATTGGCTTTGGTGCTGCAATAATACGACGGTAACCCTTGTCCTCTTTCACCACATAGTTACCCTTCTTTTCTTCCTCAGCAGCTTCTTCCTCGCTCATATAACGACCGATTACCTTGGATGGATTGGAAAACGCTTTATCAAAAGGATCCACTTTTACTTGAGTTATGATAGTAGATACTGGTTTAAAGATACCACGATCTAACAATTCTGTTCGTATTATATTCTGCAAATCATATCCGATGTAACCTTGACTCATTGCACCACATACTGACATAGGAGCTACCGTGTATCTAGAATCTAATCTACTAAACTCGGTCATTGCCGTATGTACCATACCTACTTGTGGGCCATTACTGTGTGTGATTACAACTTCAAAACCAGCTTCTACTAAATCAGCAACTGCGCTTGCGGCTTTCTTAACATTAGCACGTTGTTCAGGAAATGTTTCACCAAAAGCACTTCGACCGAGTGCTACTATAATTATTTTTTTTTTCATCGCCCTACCTCTTTTCTGTCTAGTATAAACATCATATCATCAAAAGTGGAAAAAGAAAAGAGTAAATACGGTCTCCATAGTGTAGGGTTGGATTGTTACACTCGTGTTTAAGAGACAAAAAGTTTGACATTTAATCTACAATATTGTATTATTATGGAAAAGAAATAATGTTAAGGGAGATTTTGCGCCCTTTTCTTTTTTTCTTGTTAAATGCAAAAGTAAATTCCAGAATGCAAGAGTAAATTCAGGTAAATTTCATTAGGCAGAATTTAGTCGCGCACACTGTTTTATATGAG
>JAEYWQ010000410.1 GCA_023428885.1 Bacillota bacterium | reverse complement strand
GTTCAGGAATGTCGATAGAAAATATCAAAGATTTTATGAATCTTTGCATGCAAGGTGAGAAGGCCTGTGAAGAAAAGAAAGAGATTCTGCTAAAACATAAAGAGCACATTTTAGAGCAGCTAAAGCTCTTGAATCAGAGCCTTAGCACCATTGAATATAAGATTGAACATTACAAAGAAATTGGTGTGTTTCATCTAGAACCACCTGTCACTCAATAGGAAGCAAGAGTGCTATGCACACTCGCACCACCACAGATATATATTGGCATAGGAAATTCATCAAAATTCCTATGCCAATGAAAACTAGTAAATTACACTAGCCAGTCTGCGTATTCCTTCATAAATCACATCTACATCTGCATTCGTATAATTAAGGCGCATCGTGCTCACTGGTTTATCATGCGTATAAAAGGGGTTACCTGGAACAAAAGTAACCTTTTTTGGCATTGCACGTTCAAATATGATTGTAGAATCCATACCCTCTGGCAAGGTAGCCCACAAAAACATTCCCCCCTCTGGTTTTGTAAATGTTACCTCCTTAGGAAAGTATTCTTCCATAGCGGCTATCATAGCATTACTCTGACCTAAATATAGTTTCCTAATTTGCTCGATGTGCGAATCTAAATCATAATGTTCTAGATAATCAGCGATAATACATTGAGAAAAGTAATTTGTATGTAAATCAGCAGCTTGTTTAGCTACAACTAAGTGACTCATGAGCTCTGTGTTTTTCGTACATATCCATCCAATTCTCATTCCAGGAGTTATAATTTTCGAGATAGAGCCAAGTAAGATGCTGTTGTTCAAACCATTGGAAGCTATATAAGGTAGTTCCTTTCCTTTAAAGCGAAGTTCCCCATAAGGATCATCCTCTATAATAAAAGTTGATCTATCTTTCAAAACGTTGGCAACTTGTTCTCGATTTTTCTTTGAATAAGTGATTCCTGAAGGATTTTGAAAGTTAGGAACCGTATACAACAATTTGACATCATTTTGATCAAGCACCCTTTTAAGGTCGTTACTATCAAGTCCCTCCAAGGTCAGATTCACCCCAATAAAATTAGGTTCAAACATGGAGAAGGACTGAATTGCTCCAAGATATCCAGGAACTTCTACTCCAATGATATCTCCTGGATTAATCAAGACTTTACCTAGCAGATCCAAAGCCTGCTGGGATCCGGTTGTAATAAGGATATCTTCATAAGATAGCTCCAAGCCATGACGTAGCTGGTAACGTTTGGCAATCCACTCTCTTAATCCCTTATGTCCCTCAGTAGTTGCATACTGAAGTGCAACATTTCCTTGCGTTTTTAGAACTCGCTTCACACTTTCTTCTATCTCAAGTGTTGGAAATGAAATCGGATTCGGTAATCCCCCTGCAAATGATATGATTTCTTTATCTTGCGTAACCTTTAATATTTCCCTGATAAATGACTTCTTCGTATTTTGGATTCGGTTTGAATAAACACTCATCTTATACTTCCACCTTTCTTACTCTTCCTATACTAAGGATTTGATAAAATCATTCGTACCCTGTCCATAGATCAATACATTGGTACGATATCGCAAGCTTTCAGTTCCACTTGATTATCCCTTCGTATGGATTCAACTTCTTCACATAGAACTCGAATTCCTTTCTTGATCTCTAATTCCGTAGGATAAGAAAAGTTCAATCGGATATAAGAATCTCCTTCCTTGGATAGGAAGAAAGAATTTCCTGGCATAAAAGAAACATTATGTTTCAGGGTTCTTTCTAATAATTTCATAGCGCTCAAATGCTCGGGTAGCTGGCACCATATATAGATTCCACCCTTTGGCTTATAAAAGGCCATTCCTGCTGGGGCGTATTTTAAGAGTGTTTCATACATTAAATCTCTCTTTTTCTTGTAATGACTACATACCGGTATCATAAACTGATCGACATCTGTTGTTTCTAGATACTTCTCCACCAGCCACTGGGATATGCTGTTTGGATGGACATCCTCTCCTTGACGTACCAAGCAACACATTTCAATTATTTTCTTATGTGCTACCATATAACCTAACCTTAAGCCTGGACTAATGGTCTTTGAGAAGGTCTTAAGTAAGATAACATGTCCGCTATCATCCAAAGAAGCCAGAGTAGGTAAGGGCACATGATCATATACAAACTCTCCATAAGCATCATCTTCTAAGATAATAATGTCATGGCGATGAGCCAATTCTATTAATTTCTTCCGTCGTTCTAAACTCATACAACGAGAAGAAGGATTTTGATAATTTGGCATGGTATAGATTAGCTTTGGATGGTAGCGTTTTAGCAGCTGCTCCAGATGGTCCATTCGCATTCCATCCTCATCCATGGGTACCTCCATGATCCTAGCCCCCGTAGCTCGAAAGCTTTGAAGGGCAAGAAAGTAGGAAGGTGCCTCAACCACCACAATATCACCCGGTTCTATCATAATTCTTGCAGCAAGATCAATCCCCTGTTGAGAACCAGTAAGAATTAGTACTTGATTGACACTACATACAACACCCGTCTTTATCATCCTTTTTGCCAGCAACACACGTAAAGATAAAAAACCTCCAATGGGTGCCATAGTGATGGCCTTGCAAGGTAAATTTTTCTCCAACTCGGCTGCTAATTCATTGATTGGTAGCTCAGGTTCCTCCTCATGACTAGCAATTCCAAGTCCAAAGGAGATTACATTCCTTGGGTCTAACAGTGGCATGGTTTCCTTCAATAGTAAGGAATCAAATGCCTTTACTTTGTCACTAAATAATTGATTCCAACAAGGTTCACTTCTCAGACTTTCTCTTTGGTTGCCAACCAATACTACGGTACCCTGCCCAACTTTGGAAGAAATATATCCTTCTTGCTTCAATTTTTCGTAAGCATTCAATATGGTACTTCGATTCACGGAGAGCTCATCAGCAAGCTTACGCTCTGGTACAAGACGCATTCCAGGCAGTAGTTCCTTCATCATAATTTGCTTTTTAATCTGTTCTGCAATTTGTATGTAGATTGGTAACTTTGACTCCTTATCCAATGTAATATCCATTCCGGCCTCCAGTTTTTACTTCTTTTTCCTATTATAGACCGAGAAAAAGGAAAATTACAACAGCCAATATTACCAATTGATACCATCCAATATAAATACTTTATTCTATTTACTCATCATCTCATTCGTTTCTTTCATGTGGAAAGATTCTTCATCTTACATATTCCTTGCGTCATCGTCCCCATTGGGCAATACACGCACCAGGATCTTGGTTTATAAAGAAGCATTGTTCCCAATCCTAAGATTGTAGAAGTTAACATAACGCTGTAAAATCCAAAACCAAATTGAACCATCCAAGGAGAAAAACTAGAATACTCCCAAAAATCCCATGGTAGTTTAAATGTCCATAAGATTGTTATAACCTCGCGAAGATCCCTCACACCCTTCATTACCATATAGGTGTTACCAAGCATAGTAAAAAACATAAGAAAGAAGAATATTAAAAAGCCATAACGAAATTGAGTGCTTTTCATCCATCTTGGCATTGGCTTTTTCCTTGATAGCTTTAATCGATTACCAAGTAGGTCAAGCAATTGACCACGTCCACAGTACTTATTACAATAAGCCTTATTTCCTTTCATTACCGAAATAACCAATGGTGTTATAAAACATATCATGCCAAGCCAGGCAAACATAAGATTAAACAAGGATAACAATAAATATATGGAAGATAATATCCATAAATATTCTCTGAAATGTTTCTTTTTTGCTTTACTATGATTCATTTTACCTAGCCTCCTTATATTCAATCGTTGATGCTGGACAGGCAGCAATACATCGTTTGCACCCAACACATCTCTCCTCATCCACGATTGCATAACATCCCTTGTTAATTGTGATTGCACCAACTTTACAATGCTTTATACACTCTCCACAGGCTACACAATAATTTTTGTTTACAGAAGCTTTTCCCCGAGTCTTTTTAGATTTCTCCACAGCTGTCCTCCTAATGAATTTTATATTTTAATTATAATGAAATAAATATAATTGAAAGTAACCAAGTCACGTAAGCAATTAAGCTCATAAGTCTAAAGTATCATAAATAATTTGAAAGTGAGGATTGACATGGGATAAATTAACTGTTATAGTTAGCCTTGATATCAGATAATATCATAATTATATATTGTATTGCTAGGGGAGCCGAAAGGCTGAGAAGTAATTATTACTGACCCTTATTACTTGATCCAGTTAGTACTGGCGTAAGGAAGCTAAACGACCTCTGTAGCAATCAAAATATTAGGATTGAAGGAGGCTTTTTTTATGTTTGATCTTTTTGTTAATACAGCAGATACCGGTGACATGACTTTGACTACAGCCGGAACGATTGCCTTATGGGTGCTATTTGCTATACTCGTCCTTTCTGCTACATACCTTACCAGTAAAGGTAAAAAAACTACGTTACAAACCAAGCAAATCGTATTTTGTGGAGTTGGTCTAGCCTTGGCCATTGTTACTTCCTATATACAAGTATACTCCTTTCCATTTGGTGGTTCAGTAACCCTAATGAGTATGCTCTTTATCTGCTTTATCGGATTTCTTTATGGGCCGAAAACAAGCATTCCTGTAGCAATTGCCTACGGGATCTTACAGTTAATCCTTAAACCATATATCTATCATCCAATTCAAGTCATCTTCGACTATCCATTAGCTTTTGGTGCTTTAGGATTGTCTGGTTTCTTTTATAAGAGTAAATACGGGCTTATAAAGGGTTATATCCTTGGTGTGATAGGACGTTGGATCTTCGCTTCCGTATCCGGTTATGTGTTCTTTGCAGAATATGCTTGGGATGGATGGAATCCTATCGCTTATACCCTGGCCTATAACGGAGCATATATCTTCACAGAAGCTCTTGTCACTCTCCTTTTATTATTACTACCAGTTGTCTATATTGCTTTCGCCCATGTTAAGAAAATGGCACTTGAAAACGAAACCTTGCACTGACGCTTTGGTAAAATTTATGCTGTATTACAGGAAAATTGTGCTAGTTTTTATTGAAACTTTTGGAACTGTAAATCGTCTAATCTATATATCAAGCATTAAAATGCATCATTCGCATATATAAGCTATGTATGAAAAATCATTGGGGAGGGATTTTTGTGAAACGACGTGGTTTACTTGGGCTATTATTGATGGTGGTATGTTTTATGAGTAGTTGTGGAACCTATGAAAAAGATACCATACTATCTGAACTCAGCTCTGAAGACTTCTCACAAATATTAGTGTTATCCTTAAAAAGTGAGAAAATGACTAAAATTACAGATCATTCTGAAATTGAGAAAATACTTACATCCATTCAAGAATTACCTCTGTATGCTAAGTCCGAGCTCAATACATCCTATAATAATGAACTAGTACAATTTACTCTGGTAAAGTCCTCAGGGGATGAAATAGTTGTAGAAGTACAAGATCCTTGGATTAGTTATAATAACGTATGGTATGTTTGCAATACAAACATATGTGAACAATTAAGCGGTTTAGCCTATGATTTATTACCATAGGCTAAACCGCCTTTCACTATAACGATATGAATCTATAACAACTGTATTCTTTTTTAACTTTATTCTTATATGCTTTATACTTTTATGCTTTATACTTTTATGCTTTATTCTATATCGCCTTTCATCTATAGAGACTTTATATATGCTTGCAACAGCATTAATGTAGCCATCAATGCACTATCATGAGTTCGCTCCATACCATGGGAGGCATGAATTCCTTGCCCAATGAGAGCAGTTCTTATATTATTTCCTCCACGCATAGCTGCAGAGGCATCTGAACCATAGTGTGGAAAGATATCTACTGCGTAACTAATCTGATGTTCCTTAGCTAGATTAATCAACTTGGTAGTTAAATCATAATCATAAGGGCCACTTGAATCCAGAGCACAGATGGATACTGCATATTCACTTCCACTTAAGTCATCACCAAGCGCTCCCATATCAACCGCGATAAATTCTTGAATGTCTGCTGGCAGATAGGTTGCACCTAGTCCAATTTCCTCCAAATTACTAATTAATATCTTAACCGTTTTGGCTGGAAGCAGCTTCTGTTCTGACATGTCTTTTAGTAATCCAAGTAAAACAGCCACACTAGCTTTATCATCTAGGTGACGAGACTTAATGAATCCACTGGCCGTATACTCAAAACGAGCATCAAAACTGATATAGTCACCAGGATTAATCCCCAGGGCAAGTACTTCTTCTTTGGATTTAACTAGCTCATCAAGTCGAACTTCCATATTCTTTTCCTTACGTTCAATGGTTCTTGCATCATCAAAGGTATGAACCGAAGGGCTGGTGCTGAGTATCGTACCTGTGTAAGTCTTTCCTTCTCTGGTGTGAATCTTACAGTATTCCCCCTCTATGCTATTCATGGTATAGCCACCTACTGAAGTGAACTTAATCGCCCCTTGTGAAGTAATGGAACGAACCATGGCTCCAAGAGTATCCCCATGTGCAGAAAGGCCAACCGTCTCACTGCATTCACCCGGCACATGAATTAACAAGCCGCCTTTTCGAATGTACTCACATTCATAGCCAAAGCTTTTTGTTTCTTGTTCTACAAACTGCATTAGTTCTTTGGTAAACCCTGAAGGACTTGGAATGTTTACCAACTTTTCTAGTGTCTCGATAATATACTTCTTATGGTCCATCTTATCCTCTTTCTGCACAACGTATTATTAATGTTATGCTCCTATAGTTTTTTCTTGGTTCAATTCAATAAATCAGTAATAAATTCAACAATATTTTCGTTCAAACTCTTGGAATAAATCAACTCTCTTGCCAATACCGGATTATCCGTTATGATATTATCTACCCCCACATCAATCATGGATTGAATGGAATCTTCTGAATTTACTGTCCAGGCATAAACTTCTTTCCCCTGTTCATGCAAGCGATTCACCAGGCTACTAGTTGCAAAATATGCTTCCACACTGAATGCGTCGGCACTTTCCAGATTGGTTAACTCCCCATATGCAACTGCGGTTACAAAGAGTGTTTTGATATCTGGGGCATATTCCTTCACCTTGCTTAAGGAGGAGTAATTCATAGAGGCAATGACGCAATCCTCTTCATATCCCTTCTCATAAACCAAATCTACCACCTTTTTTTCAAAGTCTACTTCATACC
>JAEYWQ010000368.1 GCA_023428885.1 Bacillota bacterium | reverse complement strand
TCCTTATTCTCTCCATTAAAATACAAACCTAAGACTTCTCTTCCCATCTTTGCTGCATTTGCCGAAGCATAACCATTTGGAATGACACAAGTTAAGCTAATCTCTGGATCCTCATATGGAGCATAGGCAACGAAGAGCGCATGGTGAGGTATATTCTTACTTACCTGGGCGGTTCCTGTTTTACCAGCTACTGTAACTCCCAAATTTCTATATAAGATGTCTAAAGAGTTAGCTGAAGTATTAACCACATTATACATACCTCTTTGAACTATATTCCACTGAGCATCGGTAAACTGATCCACTTCATTCAAGATTGTAGCCTGATTATCTTCAATTAAGACATCTGAAGTATCCGTTATCTTGTCCACCAATGTGTAGTTAAAGCATGTCCCACGATTGGCAATCGTAGTGATATATCTTGAAATCTGAATTGGTGCAAAGTTATGATAATAACCAATTGATGTACGAACGGCATCCTTATTCGATATCTCTGGTTGTGATTCTTCAATCTCAACACCAGACAAATCGTTCAAACCAAACATTGTTGCATATTTTTGTATCTTAGCAATACCATTGGAATCACTGTACTTTCCATTAGATTCTCTCATCAATCGGTAACCAACATCATAGAAGAAATAGTTACAGGAATGCTGTATTGCTTGAGAAATATCTAGTAAGCCATGTCCACCTGGTTTCCAACAGGATGGTGAAGGGACAATTTGCTCAAAGGTGTATAGATCTCGAATCTTCGTTGACACGTCAATTACACCTTCTCCAAGACCAATTAACGCTGTTAAAGGTTTAAAAGTGGAACCTGTAGTCGTTTTCTGCATGGTGGCCCGGTTTAGTAATGGTGTTGACTTGTCATTTAACAACTTCTGATAATAGTCCCAATCAATCTTGTTGGCTAAATAATTATTATCATAGGACGGATAAGTGACAAGGGCTAGCACATCCCCTGTTTTAACATCCGTTAACACAATGGAACCACTACAAGGCTCTAATGCTAACTGGGCTGGAGTGATCTCTATATTTTTCAACTTATTGATAAGAAAATCATAAGCAGATATACTTCCACGCTTAAGTTTTTCTACATCACTCTCGTTCCATTCTAACACACCTTGGTCAAATAATAAAAGACAAATTTCCGTTCCAGACAAACTTTTTGTAAAGATGAGGGTACGGTATATCTTCTTTTCAAAGGTTGCATTGTCGATTAACAAATCCATGGCATAATCCACTAACATCTCATAGATCTCATCTGGAGTGTAATAAACGCTACCAACGCCAAGAATATCTAGATTCACCCAATTTTTTGTAATTGCGTACTGTAAAAATTTACTTAAGCTTAATTCATTATTCACATAAGCAAGATAGTTTTCATCCTCTTTATCTACTAAGGATGAGATCACTACTTTATTCGCTACAAGGCTGGAATACATATATTCTAAGTATTCCTTCATCTCTTCTCCAGCACCAAGATTGCTGGTCGTGCTACTTGCTGACATTAAATCTTCTAATCGAGAGAATATGCTTTCTCTTTTACTTAAAAATAACTGGTAAACTTTCTTTTCTAAATCACTAGCTTCATCCTCACGAAATTGTGCTAAATCAATCACATTATTTCCAATCAAGGCATTATAAACTTCATAGATTGGTATTGTAATATCAGCAGCCTTTACACCTTTACCACCGTAATCCATACTAGGTACAATCTTAGAGATTAAAATTTCTGCAATATTCTTCTCTAAGATGTGATAGCATGCAACTTGAAGATCACGGTCAATGGTCAAATAGACATCATTTCCAACAATTGGTTCTTTTGTTACACTAACATCAATTTCTTTATTGTTTTCATTCACTGTAACAGATTCAATTCCTTTGGTACCTGCAAGTTTGGTTTCCATGCTTTTTTCGATACCGATTTTACCAACCACGTCATTATCAGAATATACTTCTTCTCCTTCTTTGGCATCTTCATTCAGAGTTTCTAGCTCTTTGGAATTGATTAAGCCAGTATAACCGATAATTTGTGCAAAATACTTGCTATCATTATAGACACGAGAAGTTTCTAGTTTCACCTCAACGCCTGGAAAATCTGCCAGGTTTTCCTTCACAGCAGCAACAGTTTCAGGATTCACCTTGGAAGCTAAGGTAAATTGTGTATATTTCGGGGTGGTATTCGCTAATGTGTATCTTAGTATCATAATCTTCAGGGTTTCTTCTTGCGAATACTTATCGCTTATTTGAAACACCTGAGTTGTCTTATCCCCAAATCTTAAGAAATCAAATACTTCTTGTGGGCTAGCATTCCTCTGTTCTTCGGTTAAATCAGATACGTATTTTTTAAAATATGCATTTTTAAGAAAACGAAGCAGAGCAACTCCTTCCACATTAAAAACCAATTCCTTGTTTTCATTCATCTCAATCCCAAAGTTAAGTTCCAATGGGTATCCATAGCTTTCTAATAAATTTACAAGCTTTAACAGCATTGCATTCTTTTTATCGTTGGAAGTAAGCAAAGCTGAATCACACATAACCACGGAATAACTAGAGACATTATAAGCAAGAACAAGACCGTTACGGTCCTTAATCTCTCCTCTTGTACTCTTGATTTCTCGTTGCTGTAGATTCAGATACTCTTCCTCTTGAATTCCAGTTCGATTATTAACGATTTGTAAGTGAAACAGTCGGTAAACAATAGCTCCAAACAATAATAAAAAAATCAAACCAAGAGGAATCAAGCGAGAAGAAAATAATTTCTTGAGCTTATCGATAAAATCATCTAACACTTAAGCTTCCTCCTTATATCTTAATCTTAACAGTTTTAGGTGAATTAAGTTAAACAATTTATAGAATATAATTCCCACTAATACTGTATAAATCACACTTGGTAAACCGATACGGAACATATAGTAGCCGATATTTAATCTACCACGCATTAAGAACTCAAACACATAATAAAGGAAACAATAAACAAACTTACTGACTGCAATTAATACCAGTGGAATGGTTACGTCTTCTTTATCATAGATCTTTTTGCTGTAGCCGTTCAGATAGCCCACCACCATATACAAGATACCGTATAAGCCAATCACATCTCCATACATACAATCTACCATAAGGCCACAGAGTAAGCCTGTAAACATTCCTGAAAAGATGCCTTGGCTATATGCATTCGCAACTATGAGGACGATCATCACATCAGGAACCACATTAGCTAAAGCCAAATTAGGAAATACGGAGCTCTGTAGTAAAAAACATATTAAGATTTCAATTAATGTAACAACTATCCGAATCACAGTTACCCCTTAACTCTGGACTATTCCTCATCCAAATCCTCTAATTTTTCTTTAAGCGTTGTTATTATTAGAACCTCTTCCAGATGTTGAAAATCAACAGCTGGTCGCAGAGTTCCTATCTTAGCAAGATTGCTGGAATCTAATTCAACACTAGATACATAACCAATCAAGATACCTTGCAGATACTTATTACTTATATGGGAAGTTACTACCTCATAGCCTTCTTTAATCTCAGCATTGAGAGGAATCGCTTCCATACGTATCATTCCTTCATCGATCAGCTCTAGGTCACCCTTCACATCCACGGTATCTGAGGTTTTTAGAAACATACCACTGACATAACTTGCATCATCAATGATGGAACGAACCTTAGCGTAATTTTTGCCTACCTCTGTAACAATTCCCACAAGACCATTGCCCGCCAATACATTATTATCAACGGCAATACCATCTTCTGCGCCTTTATCAATGGTAAAAACACTATAGAAGCTACTGGTGTCCTTGGAAATAACTCGAGCAGCTACCTTAGGGTAGTCTGGATACTTTTGATCCACCTCATATAAAGTACGTAGACCATCTAGTTCATATCGATCCTGGATCAGAATGCTGTTCTCCAGCGTAAGTGTTTCTATCTGATTTCTCAGTTTTTCATTCTCATCAAGCAGGTCACGAATGTTTGTTAATGAATCCATTTGCTTCGATATATAGGAACCAACAGAATTGATTCCTTTCTGCATCGGCGTAATCAAACCTCCAAATGCTGTTTTGATTGGATTCATGATTGCACTGTACCGAAACGAAACTAAGATTAGAATCAAGCACACCACAGTACAAGCAGTTAGTACATGTTTTGGTCGAATTGATATCTTCGGTGTTCTTCTTCTCATCTCTTTGTTTAACCTCCGTAATAGGTTTGTTTTAACGTGAGGGCCAAGGAATTGAGTTTATTGTCTTCAATGATCTTACCAAGACCGTTCACCACAGTATTCGCTGGGTCACTACATAAATTAATCTTTAAATCAGTGTCATGGGACATTAGTTGGTCTAAATACTTAATATTTGATGACCCTCCGGTGATATAAATGCCGGAATCAATAATATCGGATGATATCTCTGGTGGAGTTCTTTCTAAGATTATTCTAATTGCATCAATAATTGTGGAAAGATGCTCAGAAATTGTCTCAAAAACAAAAGTTGATGTAATCTCTTTCTGGGTTGGAAGTCCTGTCACCACATCTCGACCAAATACATTCACCGTTTGTTCTTCACCCATAATTGCACAGGCTAATTGCTTCTTTATGGTTTCAGCTGTCTTATTTCCAATGTATAAGTTGTAACGTTTTTTTACATTCAATATAATAGACTCGTCCAGTTTATTACCACCAATTGGTATCAATTTGCTCAATACGATACCACCCAATGACATGATTGAAACTTCTGTGGTATCTGCTCCGATATCAACGATCATAACACCACGAGCTTTGGTCACATTTAGACCTGCTCCTAGAGCATCAGCGATTGGCTTTTCTACAATCTTAATCTTTTTTGTTTTCGCATTCGAGCTAGCTACTAAGTCAAAGAAAGCTCTTTTTTCCACTTCTGTAATATCTGTTGGGGCTGCAACTAAAAACTCTGCTCCACTAAACTTACCATGCTTTTTGCTCAACATATCCAAAGCATAATTTAATAATGCCTGCATGTGTGCAATATTAGCAATTACTCCGTTTTTTACCGGATAGTCTACATCGATATTACTTGGTGCCTTCCCATACATATCAAACGCTTCATCTCCTATTGCGATAACTCGATTGTTATCTGCAATTGCTATGATGTTCTTGGCATCAAAAATAACTCCTTCATTCTTCTTGTATATCTTAATGGTACTTGTACCAAAATCAATGCCAAATAACTTTGAAGCCATAGTCTTTCTCCCTTCGGTTTTCAAATTAAGCTCTTATGGGAAATCCTTTGTTTTATTAACTGATTAGTACTTTCACAGTTATGCTAAATTAATCCCTGTTCCTTTAAGCTTACATATCGATTGTCCCCAATAATGATATGGTCTAACAACGAAATTCCAATTAAGTTTCCTGCTTCTTTCATTCTCTTCGTTACCATAACGTCTTCTTTACTTGGTGTTGGATCTCCGCTAGGATGATTGTGCAATAGAATAATGTGAACTGCTCCTTCTTGCAAAGCCGCTAAATATATCTCTCTTGGAGACATAATGGAAGCATTGATGCAACCAACCGATATAACCTTCTCGCCTAACAGTCTGCTCTTCGTATCAAAAAATAGAACCCGAGTTTGTTCCTTCGTTAAAAATCTCATCTCTTGCATATAAACATCAGCAACAGTTTTAGGACTAGTAAGGGTTAACCCCTCCATTCTGCAAGCCTTCGTTATTC
>JAEYWQ010000357.1 GCA_023428885.1 Bacillota bacterium | reverse complement strand
CGTCAGCTTTTGATGTGCTGCCAAAACTGTGCAGGGTTTGCGCTGCCTCGTGCAGCATGGCGGCTATAGCGTGAAGGTCTGGGGAAGGCGGGCTTACACTTGATGATTGGTCAAAAGATTGGGGCATAGATGACTCCTGACGGTTTTTTCTATTGGAGCTTGTCAAAAGAAAAGCTCCGGGAGCTAGAAACTGCCGTCAGACAGCGGGCTATTTTCCTGTTACCAAGTCTTGTATTTCGCCCACTCCCGGAGTGATAGTGCAGGAACCACGCCTAAAGTTAGGCGCAAGAAAGCCCACAAGCTAACGGGGTGGGAACCGCTGACGGAAAAGGTGTTTCTAGCACCTGAGGAATCTCAATCATACGGCTGGATATTAGTCAAGCTTCGTTTCCTATATGAATTAAGAGATAAGGCGCCTTGCGGAATTAAAGTTGAAATGTTATTATTATACTATAACAGATTATAAGGAGGATGGTGTGTCCAATCCATTCGGCTTGATTGGGAAAAAAATGGCAGGTGATTTATTCTCTCCCGAAAATATCATTGGTCTATTTGGGCATGAAGCTGCTGAAGATGAATCACCTCAGCGTCTTATGGAATATTTTTGGAAAAACGATTTGTTCTCAGAAATAATTGCGGATGTTAAACTCAGAATCCTTGTTGGTCATAAAGGCACCGGAAAATCTGCCCTTTTTAGTGTAGCATCAAGTGAGGATAGTGAAAAAAATATATTATCAATACTGATCAAGCCAACAGATGTAGATAATATTAATCTAACTGAAAATGATTTTATATCATTGGTTAAAAGTTGGACGACAGGCCTACGGGCCATAATAGTCTCAAAAGCTCTAAATCTTTTTACAGACAAAGTGATTAACAATATTCCGGTCGAAGGTACAGGTAGAAACTTTCTGAGCTTCATCGTCTCTATATTTAAAGAAAAATCAGAAGAATATAAAATTGATAAAAGAACTTATGAAAGCTTTATGCGTAGTCAGCGAATTAATGTTTATATTGATGACATGGATAGAGGGTGGACAGGGTCAGGGCAGCAGATATCTAGCATGTCTGCATTAATTAATGCATGTCGTGATATAAGCAATGATAACCCAAGTATACATTTTAGAATTGCACTTAGGACAGACGCATATAGCCTATTGAGAAAAGCGGATGAATCAACAGATAAATTTGAAGGTTCTGTCGTAATGTTGTCTTGGACGAATAATGAAATTCTTATGATGCTTGCTAAAAGAGTGCAAACTTTTTTCAAAAAAAATATCAACGAAGAAGAGTTGATGAGTAAGTCTCAATTTGAGCTTACAAAATATTTTTCTAGAGTCATTGCTCCAACATTCTATGGGAGAGGGAGTTGGGCTAATACTCCAATACATAGAGTCCTTATCTCTTTTATACGCAAACGGCCACGAGATCTAATCAAGCTTTGCACTTTAGCAGCTAAACAGGCTAAAAAAAGAAATTCTCTTCAAATTGAAACAGAGGATTTTCAAAAAATATTTAATAAATATTCCAGAGGAAGGTTAAACGATACTGTTATTGAATATAAAACAGAATTTCCGGAGGTTCTTAATCTGCTGTTATCATTAAAGCCTTCCGTGAAGGCAGCAAGAAAATTTACTGAAAAATATCTTTATACGACAGAACAATTAATGGCTAAAATTGCAACACACAAGCCAAAAGAGGGATATTTTTTTTCAAAATCAGAGAATCCAGCTACAGATAAAGAGCTAATAAGTTTTCTTTATCGGATCAACTTTTTAACTGCAAGGCGTTCAGGAAATGACTCTGGAGTGAGGCTATACTATGAAGAATGCGATTATCTTACAGATGCGGATGTTGATTTTTCTTTTAAATGGGAGGTTCATCCAGCTTTTCGCTGGGCCTTAGAGCCAGACGACGAAGAAATAATCTGGGAAAGGCTCGACAATTTGGAGACGTAGCGTATTTTGAAAAAACTGCTATGTTCCAAAAGCTCCTATGTTCTTAGTAGGGGGTTTTATTCTGGACAATTGGTTTACACTATTTTGATCGTACGTTATTCTAAAAAATTTTATGACGTTATTAGCAACCCTTTTGAGCATGCTATCATGCGGCTTAATTTTAGGGGCATGACTAGCTGAGAGGAAAATTACGGAGCATTTTGAGCACAAATTTGTATATGCCGTCTCGCTGATGGTTAAATCGAAACTCACATTCTTTCAAATGAAAATAGAAAGGGTGCTTGTGCAAGCCTCTAAATCGCACGAGTCAAGTTTTTGCAAAGGCCCAAAAGCTTTCAATCCCGTTAATGTGGGAATGCTGTTTGCAAATTCGTTATTGCCATGCTGAACACGAAAATGTTTTTGATAGGTCTACAAGTCCATCATAGCCACGCCAGCCGTCAGAATGAATAACGCTCTCCCTGATGATGGCCTAGAGAGTGGCTTTTAAACAGTCGGGCACAATTTTCGTATAGACGTGGCGCTTAAATAGGTCGAAAACGATAGTTTTGCCCACGAGCCCCCCATTCTCTGATCCTCTACTCCGGCGTGCCCCAAAGTAGCTTTCATCAACTTCAACCGCACCGCTGACAGGCGATTCCGCCTCACAGTACTGGGCGATTCTCTCCCGAAGCGTAACGATATACCTATTAACGGTATTGCGGTTGAGGCTCGTGACTTCGGCAATTTGAGAGGCGTCCAAATCAACGGCAAACAGCCTTACAATTTGGCGGATTTTATCTTCTGAAATTCTCGAACGATAAGTATACTTTTTTTCTGCAATGCTTAGCTTTTAGCCTTTTGGTAGGCTCTCAGCTAGCCATGACCCATATTTTTTTAATAATTTTTTTTAATAAGCTTGTGTAGGCTCTTTATTTGTGGCATATTGGGAGACGATGAAATTTAATATTGAGATTACGAGAAAGCAGAGGAAAGAGATTGAACGTGTTTTGTCTAACTGGACAAATTATCTTAATAGTGTGCCGCCAACCTCAG
>JAEYWQ010000415.1 GCA_023428885.1 Bacillota bacterium | reverse complement strand
GTGTAGTGCTCCCCCACCTGCCTGGCCCCACCAACATGGCATTTTTTTCTTTCATTTCTCTATTCAATAAGCCTATCAGTCTAGCCGCCTCATATTTTTCCTGCTCACTTAGTTTTAGGTATGCATTCGCACGAATTAATATAACATATTCGATCGGCAGGCGTACACTTCCACCCATGAAGCTAGCTTTACTTGAGAAGAAGCAATCCCTCTCATTCTTTAATTCTGGTATCATTACTGTCTTACCTAAGCCTTTGGTTTGCAATGGACGACATTGTAAAAGATTTATTTTAAAACCATGATCCATATTAAAGTTAGCTGTAAATTCTATATCAACTGGATAATCATATGCTTTTGAGAGTAGAGCTAACATTTCTTTCATTAAGCATGGAAATTTAGTATCAGTAAGAAGTTTTTTAAAGTCTAATAGATCAGGTGTCTTCCGATCCATATATCCCAGTTCACGCAAGCGAGCTTCAGTAACATAGTCAGGGCTGATAAACAATTTCTTGTCTGCTTTTAAGGGAAGGGATACCACTTCATCTAAATCTTTACTTTCCACAGCATTTTCTGTAAAAGAAAGAAGATCCAATCGATGTTGGGAGAATTTCTTCTGATCTTCATAATCCATTGGAGGAATTCGAAGTGGGTTATCAAGGCATACAACCTTCACATAATCTCCATCAGTCCGGTCCACTGCTCTGGTACCTAATCCAAATACCAGACGGAGCATCCCTGCATTCATATCAATACTTTCCTCCCAAACATAAAGGTTTGATGAATTCCCGACACCTGCGATATGAGGAAAAAAATAATCTCCATGCCGATCACCTGATACACGTTGTACTAATATAGCCATTTGCTCATCCTGCTGTGCCAGTCCTCGATTCATTCGATAGTTTAGTGCATCTTCGTTCATGGTACTTGCATAAACAGTGCGTACGGCCTGTTCAAAGGCTTCATAACGCTCCCCAGGTGTTCCCTGATTCACACAGAAAACACTCTCATATTTACCAGCAAATGCATTTCCAAAGTTATCTTCTAGCAAGGAGCTGGAACGTACAATAATAGGAGACTGTCCGAAGTACTCCAACATTTGAACAAATTGTTCTTGAATATCCTTAGGAAAGGATCCATGTAACAGCTTTTCTTTCAGTTCTGATGCGTACTTATAATAACCACCAGGCGTTTTTTGCTTGGTTCGAAGTATCCACCAACCATTTTGGACAATATAAGTGTAAAAAACATCGGAACCGATATAAAATGAATCATGGGGCTCGATACAGGGAGTAAAAAGATCAGCTCCATCTATCTCTAGTATTTTTCTTGCCAGAAGCATGCCAACGCTCTTGCCGCCAATAAAGCCAGTACCGATTTCTCTAGATGCAATATCGAGAATATCTTTTAAGGTAAAATATGAGTCACACAACTGAAACATTCGAGAATCAAAACCAATAAGCATATACATGAGACGCTTCTTTAATGCTTCCTGTTGCCTATGAGAAAAACTCAACATTCTTTTCGATTTGTTAAATATAGTATTCCAATGATCTAGTCTAATTTCCCCACGATAAATGCTATTAAAAAGTTCAGAAGCATCCGAACTTGAGGTAATGCAGATCGCTTCTTGGCCTTGAATAAAATGTGGAAAAAACATGGTAGGTGAATAGCGCTGCCATACCTTTAGGGGATGAATATAGCTTTTATCATTGATTTGATATAAATCCAGAAGAAGCTGGGTTGTTTCACGAATACCAGCAATGGTACTATAGGTGTGAGAATTTCGCTTAATCGCAAAGTATGCAACCGTATCTAGTTCATACAAATATGGGCAGCTAGCCTTAAAAAAATTACCGATCATCAAATCAGAATGCCAATATTTTAATAAGTCAGTGAGGCAATCAAAAACATAGAATGCTTTTTTGCCTGACTCTTTAATAAGATTGTGTATTTCAGTGGCAAAACTCTCAAAGCCTTTTCTTGCATCAATATGATAAGTCTTAATATCCTGGCTGACATCCAGTAAGGGTTCATGACTAGCAAAACGGATATAGATAAGGCTCATATGTTCTGTTCTTGCACTATCTACAAAATAATGTACCATTCTCTTATAGTCTGTTACGGAATCCACTTGCCAAACTACGTTATCTCCAAATCGTAAGTGTTCAATTACCTGATCAAAACCTTTTAATCCCGTGCTAACTTTGTCATATAAATTCATGCTACACCTCTTTTCTGCTTCACCTTTGAAGATTAAGAACCATACTTAACCCCTTTATAATTAGTCTTATTATAACATTTAGCCTTTTCTTCTTGCTATAGTTTATTTTCAACTTACTACTTATTTTGGTAATATTATCCATTCTTAAACTTGTGAATGTAATCATTGGGACATAAAAAAATCCTCCATGAGTAGATTTTGATATTAAACGTATCTACTTATGGAGGATCATATCATATTTTCGTCTGTCTTATTTTTGAAGAAATCCATGGCACTTAGGTCCTCAACCTTGGTTTTTTGGATTGCTTAGGTATAGGTATTGGTGTATATTATCGTAACCTATCTGAACAAGTTATACTTCCTTATCTTCATCTTTTTCTTTGTCTTCTACAGCAGGAATATTCTCAGGATTTGTATTAACATCCTTAGCTTTCTTTTTGTTCCCTTTCACATATTCTCCTTTAATTAACGCTTTCACCGTAAAGAAAATAAAGCCACCTCCTACAATAGCAAATAATGGTCCAACGATCCAAAAAGCTATTAGTTCAAATTTAGTAGGTTCATTTTGAATCGTAGGAAGAAGTGAGTAAGCAAGATATAGAAAATATCCACCTATCACAAATCGAAGGCCTAAACTCGTTGTTGTTAAATCTTTTCTATGAAACATAATTTAATCCTTTCTTTAAAAGACCCTAATTCATCTAGTTAGTTCTAGTAGGCATGATATATAAATTCACTGAGCTACTAATTCTGCTCGATGATAACATTATTATGTGTTTTTCTCAACTATTAATTGTTATTTTAGCACTGGTAAATATTGGTAGAAAAAATAAAAGCTATGCACCATAGAAATTAATATCCATGGTGCATAATCTCATTTTATTAAAGGAAGCTGATTCCTACATTTGAATCTGAAATATCGTAATTCGCTCTCTCTGATCATCCTCATCAAACAAATCTCTACAATCAATTTCATCCATGAACTCCAACTCATCTACCGTCATAAGATAAGATATATAC